>RXIK01000035.1 GCA_004211975.1 Methanosarcinales archaeon
TGAACACTGATTTCACAGATTAACGATATAAATGACTTTTCAGATCGATAGCGCTCACTTTTATCAGTTGTGCTTACACAAGACAACCCCGGGTAACCAGAAAATAATAAAAAGTCTCGCATACCAAATGCCTCGTGCGTTTATCGCTGAGAATGGGGTTATCAGGGTTTCACTGTACATGACTGATGGAACGATGATGGATGCCGAGATCACCGGGGATCTTATGCAGATCAATGACCTTGATTTTGATCCCCTGGAGGAGCTGCTTGTTGGGGTGGCGAATGAATTAGGGGACTTTCGCTGATCCATGCCACGCCCAAACAAAACAGGGAATTTAAGTAATTTAGCTCCGTTAAAAACATATATGGCGACACATCACAGAGTAATAATCGGTGATTCAAAGCAGATGAAAGAGGTTCCTGCTGAATCAATACATCTCGTAATCACATCTCCCCCATACTGGCAGTTGAAGGACTATGGAAACGAGACACAGATAGGTTACAATGACTCTTACGAAGAGTATATCAATAATCTCAATATGGTGTGGAATGAATGCCGCAGAATTTTGCATAATGGCTGCCGTCTATGTGTCAATATCGGTGACCAGTTCGCTCGCTCGGTATATTATGGGAGATATAAGGTCATACCCATACGAACAGAAATAATCAAGTTCTGTGAGAGTGCGGGGTTTGACTACATGGGTGCCATCATCTGGCAGAAGGTAACAACAACCAACACCACGGGCGGAGCTACGGTGATGGGGTCATTCCCATTTCCCAGAAACGGGATACTGAAAATAGATTATGAATTTATCCTGATCTTTAAGAAGTATGGAACTTCGCCAAAAGTTCCTAAAGAGATTAAAGAGCAATCAAAAATGACTAAAGAAGAGTGGAATCAGTATTTTACAGGGCACTGGAATTTTCCCGGGGAAAAACAGGATAAACATCTCGCAATGTTCCCGGAAGAGCTGCCATCACGGCTTATCAAGATGTTCAGCTTTGTCGGAGATACTGTTCTTGACCCGTTTCTTGGTAGCGGAACAACGACCCTTGCAGCCAGAAATCTCGGGAGGAACTCCACTGGATACGAGATAAACGGGGATTTTCTACCAGTGATAAAAGAGAAGGTCGGTGTGAATCAGGGAACCATTTTCCAGGATGTGGATTTCGAAATAATCGAGCAGGACATGCTCAAACCGAACATCAAAAAGGAGATCGATAATCTGCCATATATATTCAAAGATCCTGTAAAGTTTGATAAGAAGATTGATCCTAAAACGTTGAGATTCGGTTCAAAGATAGACGATTCCAATCTTAAACGAGAAACATATTATACTGTGAAAGAGATAATCTCTCCCGAGATCGTGATTTTGAATAATGGATTGAAAATCAGGTTGCTGGGGGTACGAGGAAGAGATGGAGAGAATGGCGATGCTGTCCAATTTTTGAAAGAGAGAACACGGGGGCAGAAAGTATCAATAAAATTTGATAGCATAAAACATGATGACGAAGATAACTTGTTCTGTTATCTCTATTTGAAGAACAAGACATTTATCAATGCCCATCTTATCAAAAATGATCTGGTTGATGTGGATGTTACAAGAGATTACAAATATAAATCCAAATTCTTAGCATACGATGAAGGAGTATAACCATGGCAAAAGGCGTGTTCCAATTTCACTGAAAATCAGGATTAGTTAGGATTAGGAGCGATAGGTATAATAAGATCTTCAAAAGTCTTCTTGCCAGAGTAATTCCCGCCTACTCCTTCCGGAAACCAGACCGTATTAATTGGTGTCGCCGAGAAACCGCTCCGGATGATTGTTGAAAAAGAGCAAGCCAGCGTTTTTTCGGCAAAGCTGTTTCAGCGGGACCCCTCGCATTTCTTTGCCGCCGCATGGTTTTGGCTGAAAGCTCCCGCGACCACCCACAAGATCGCTGCACCCTCCTGCAGGAATTCCCCGATCAATTGTAACAACCGGTTATTAGTTCTGGCGGTCTGATTGAAGCGGTCGTCAAAGAGAACCCGGGTTGTGAGGCGGATTAACTCTTTCTTATTGTCATCTCTTGCTTTACCGTGTTTGGGTGGCGGTGGATGTAGTGGTGGCAGTCATCCTCTCAGTGACACCTTGGAGCCTTGTGTGGTTGGTTCACCTCTCGGGGTTCACAGGACAATTATAGGTGCTCATATCATGACAGACCTTTCGGCGGAAATACGGGCATTAGCTATGGGCGCGGGGCGTGTGAAATCAGGTGATCAGCCGTTTATATGTAGCTAAATATGTGCCGAGAATCATTAGTGCGTCAAGCGAGGTCACCTGGTTATCGCCATTCATATCCGCTTCTTGTGCATCATGAATCGCTCCGACCACCATCAAGAGCGTGATTGCCGCGTCTGCCGCGGTGATTGTGCCGTCGTGGTTAAGATCGCCGCAGATGCCTTTCACTGTTAGGATCTTGCTTGTTGTGTCGGTTGTTCCATCATCGCCTGTTACGGTCAGGGTTATGGTGTAACTGCCCGGGGTGGTGTAGGCGCGGGTTATCACCGGACCGGAGGTGGCTGTTGTGTCTCCACATCCTTTGTTCCAGCTGTATTCTATGATCTTTCCGTCAGGATATGTGGAACTGCTGGCATCTAAGATTATGTTTTGGTCCACAACCGGGTAAACGGGGGTGTACGTGAATGATGCCCGGGGGTGAAACACGCCATTCCACCAGTCATAAAAGAAGACCTCAATATAAAATTCAGCCACATCGCAATTCTCGATGATTACGCCTGCTTCCCGGTTATTTCTTGCGCTGTTTTCATTCCAGTTGATGCTTGAGATCAGAACCTGGCTGTGGTCAACGATCACGCCTTTGGTGTGTGTTTTGTTAAGCCCCATCCCAACATTGTTTATTAGCCTTGCTTCAAGATTCAAATTTTCATAAGCGGCAATATCGTTCAAATACTCGCCCATCACCTCGTTCTTCTCCCCATAGGTAGAGTCCAGTAATATCTTCACCTCGCACCCCCGCCTTGATGCGTTGATCGCAGCCTCCAGGAAGGGATTTGGTTTTGGGTTAGCACGCGTGCCCCAGTTCCTGATATAGAGCTGCTCCACATAAACAGAGTCGTTCGCTCCTTTTATCATGCCAATGATAGATCCTGTCTTCAGCAGTGAAGTGTCAGGAGATAAAACAGGAGAAACATTAAATGTCCCGGAAACAATCTCGCTACAGAACGGACTTGTGTAATTGCCAGTCAGAACTGTGCGGTCCGGCACAAAACCAGGTGGGGGGCTGCCATATTTATCTCTGTAGATCGGGTCATCCGAGGTGAATGAGAAGCTGTCCTTGCTCGCAGGATTCCAATCATCCACAAATACGCTGCTAAAATACCTAGCAGTGTCCGGATTGTTTATTATGATGCCCCAGCCCCTGTTTCCAAAAGTATTGTTGATGGGCACACCCGTGTTTTTCCAGTTCTCTGTGGTCACCATCGTTGTTTCATTGTCTATAACCGCATATTTCGCATGGGTGAATGCATATCGGTCATGGATGCGTCGGTCTCCATCAGATATCATGAACCTGACATCTCCGCCGGCAGCAACGATCTCGCTTGCGATATAGCGCTCATAATCAGAGATCCCGTTCACAGGTCCACCTTCAAGCATTATCTTAACTTCAACTCCCCGTTCTATCGCAGCTATTATGTGATCCATCAGATAAAAGTTGTGAAACTGGTACAGATTAAGGCAAACGGATTCGCGGGCGTTGTCGATCGCATCTGCGATTGCTGTAAAGCTGCTGTCAGGAGATGTGAATACCGTCACATCCCCGTCAAACCAGAATGTCTCATAAGGGAAGTGTGACTGCCCAACAACATACACTCGAAAATCGTTCCAGTCTTCCGCAGAATCCGCGTCCTCGTATCTGCCGGTGGTTTCATCCCGGTCCCGCTCCAGGATCACGCCCTCACGCACATCATCCACAGGCACACCGATCCACCCATCTACAGTATCCGGCTCAGAGCCGCCATAGACCACAGCATCCACGATCTCGCCGTTCTCATCCTTCAGGATTACTTCATCTCCGGCATTAGATAATTTTATTGTTCCGGAAGTTTTTACCATGTCCGGTGTCGAATCTGAATCCACACCATACTCAAAATCCGCTCTTTGGAGCGTCTCATCATGGAATGCGGTTGCATTATGCGCAAGATACAGACAATTTCCCGCGTCTATGCCGATCAATGAGGGGAAGGTGATGACACCCTCAAGATCGGTTATCTGCCAGCCACCAATCTCAACTGTATCCACGGTTGGATTATGTATTCTTATGAATTCACCATTGCTATCCCCCTTCAGATATGTGTCATAGTATATTTCCGTGATCATCACATTTTCGGACCTGCCCGAAACTGGTGAATTTGCCTGGGCACAAAGAGCAGCTCCCAGGATCGCAAACACCAGAATCAGCCGGATTGCTTTTTTATATGGCATCTTAACATTTCCCAATCTCTCTTCGTGTATGTCCATCATTGAGCTCATCTCTGCCTATCCAATGCTTTTCGTTGTTGACTCCTATCAGGGACACCCCATATAATATACCCCCACATACAAGCGCCCCACCCCACCCGGAAGAAAGAGAAGGTAAGTCCAACCAACAAGGGTGCCTTGCATTTTACTGTGTGGTATGCAGGGGTTTAATAGTATGGTGGAGTTAGATGCCAGCACAGATAAAAATAAGATCGAAAAGGGGTAATAAAAGTGGAACTAACAAAAAGAGATAACATCCTGGTTTCAATTATTTCATGCCTGTTTTTTGTGCATGTCATACATGGAATGCTTGATCAACTCGGTGTTGTAGACCACACGGTGTTTACAGACTACTGGCTTCCTGTTTCATTCTTCGTATTATTTGTGTGGAGTTGGTGTATTATGATACTCGGCGCAATTGAAATTGTATCCGGGCAATTCTCGTGGGGGATGTCATATGCATTCTTTTGTATTATTGCATGGATTTCGCTGTTCATACTTATAAAGTACACCACAGGAATGAAAATTGTGCCAAGAATCGCCTATCTATATCTTATCCCTGCATTAGTGATGAGTTTGGCTTATCTACAACGTATTCCGCTTCATTGAGGCGCACTTTGAGACTTTTTGATTGCCTGTTATATATTATATGGGAAATATATTGACTGGAATTTTACAGGATTCGATCCGAAAGAGAAAATATGTGTGTTTAGCTGAGGCAAAAAACCACGAGAGCGACACAGAAATCCGGTGGTTAAGCTAACCACATACAAAAAAAGAAAAGAAAAAGGTCCGTTTGGAACCTGTTATTCTTTTAGTATCAGTATCTCTGTCGCTTTGATCACTGCTTCTACCTTATCGCCTTCTTTCAGACCAAGATCTTCCACGGCTTCTTTTGTTAGCATCGAAGTCAGGATGGCTGGCTCTGCGATCTCGATCTTCACAGTAGATGCAACCTCACCTTTCTCAATTTTCTTCACAACGCCTTCAATCTGGTTTCTTGCGCTTATTCTCATTTTTGTCATCCTCCGTTGCTTGTTACAACCACTGTCGCGGCTGCGTGGTGTTGCACTGTTGCGGCACACCCTAAGAACCTATCGCCCACCTGCTCTTTTGCCACTTGTATACCGGTAATTTTGTGGTCAAGGCGTTCCACGACGACATACTCTCCAAATATCCACAAAACACACGTCCACGTTTCAGGAACGTGCGTGCACATTCGCCTGACACACCGAAGAAAACGAGCGCAGACACACACACACACACGACAATCACTGCGCTCTACGGCAACGATCTGCTTTAAAAACCTCAAATTGCGGATCGGCGTATATTGATTCAAGCAAACCATTTTTAGTTGAAGGTTTCATAATCAGATTGGTCATAAAGCCCTACCTTCACTTAACGAAGTGATAAGGTCAGGTGGATATAAGCAAAGACTTGAAGCAATAGATGCAATTGGACACATTACATATCATCATGATAGTGGAGAGTATTAAGAAGAGCTCATGGAATTATATGGATCAAATGACTGTGACGATTTAATGCAATGGAAAATAATAAAAGCAATGCAGTCATTTAAGAGTGAACGAATACACACTGAACTGAAAGCGATAATAGAAAATGGAAATAATGAAATATTAATAGAAGAAGCGAAAAGAAGTATGGACCGAATATAAGAAAAGAAGACACGACCTTAATCCTACATATTTTGTAACTGCTCAGGTATGGTGATTAGTCGCCCGATTGCGATTCGGTACTTTCTGGTAAGAAAAAATAACCGCGGAGGGCGCAGAGGAACGCTGAGTGTTTAACCGTTTATTTCCCCTCCGCGTCCCTCTGCGCACTCTGCGGTTAAATTCCCGGTTTGGTTATAGTATCCGCCACATCCGGGGTAGTTTCTGCATAGCGAAGTCCCCTGATAGTGGTTGTAGGTACCTGAGTAGTTACCATATTTTAGAGGTGAAGGTGCCATGCTATCTGGCGTTACCAGAGATTTTATCAGCTTAAGCTCACACTCTATGACCCTGCCACAACCCGGATCAACTGTTTTAATTTGACTTTTGCCATAGTGTAAACCAAAATGTATTTATACAGAACACACAACTGTATTTGAAGGAAACCCGATGAAAAAAACGGCAATACTCACGGTGCTAATTCTGTTTTGCGGTGTGATTGCGCATGGGTGCATCGGAAAGCCCGCGCCGTCAGAAACAGAAGGAACAGAGTCGCTCCTTGTGTACTGTGGCGCAGGCATGAGGGCGCCCATGACTGAACTTGGGAGCCGATTCGAGCGGGAATACGGTGTTAAAGTGATATGCAATTATGCAGGCTCCGGGCATCTCTTGAACCAGATTGAACTTGCGCAGAATGGAGATGTCTACCAGCCCGGAGCAATGTACTATGCCACAATTGCGCAGGATAAGGGGTTCATCGATTACAAAAAGTCTGTAGCTTACCACGTTCCCGTGATAGTGGTTCCAAATGGAAATCCTGTGAACATCACATGTCTGGACGATCTTGCAAATCCCGGGGTGAAAGTTGCTCTCGGAGACCCGGGGGCGTGTGCTATTGGGCGGTTAGCAAGCAAAATACTGGAGAAAAACGAAATTATGGATGCTGTTTCGGATAATACCGTTGTTTACGGCACAACCGTGAATGCACTCGTACTCTACGTATCCGGCGGAGATGTGGACGCTGCAATAACGTGGGAGGAAACAGCACTCGCTGCCCCGAATAAAACGATAATAGTAGAGATACCGGCGGAAGAGAACATCATACAGACGATTCCGATAGGAACACTCACGTTTTCTGAAAACAAAGAATCTGCGGAAGAGTTTGTTCTTTTTGTTACCTCTGATGAAGGGAAAGCGGTATACGAGAAATACGGTTTCATCCCACACAGGCAAGACGATATAGGCGATATAGGCAGTATAGGCGATATAAATGAAACTAATCAATGATCTGATCTCTGACATATCAAACGTGGATACAGACACTAAAATCCGTGACGTGCATGTTGGTTATACGTGGATCGGCGTCCTATCCCAAAACTGCGGGGTTGCAAAGAATCTTGGTGAACGGCACGACTATATGGTGCGGAACATCGGGAGACTGACCGATAAGACCGCACCAGATCTTGCAGAGTACTTGAAATCATGGAACATGATCGAGGCAGGCATCGGTCTTGCAGCAGTCAACTCAATGATCGCCCCGCAGGGCAAAGAATTGAATGTAACCGATTTTCTGCTTGAAAACGGGGCTGGCAAGAAGATAGCGATGATCGGGCATTTTCCGATGGTTAATGACTTGCGTAAAGTTGCGGATGAACTATGGGTCATAGAGAGGCAGCCCCAGAAGGGGGATTTGCCGGATACCGCCGCAGAACACCTGATCCCACAGGCAGATATTGTTGCGATATCAAGCTCATCGATCGTAAACAAGACACTCGAACGGTTACTGGAGCTAAGTCAGGGGTTCACGATCGTTCTTGGTCCAAGCACACCTATGTCCGAGGTTCTCTTCGATTATGGCGTGGACATGATCGCAGGAATAAGAGTTGCCGATGAAGCGAGGATGATGGCGAAGATCGCGCAGGGCGGCGGCAAGGTGAAGCAGTTTAAGGATGTAATTGAGTTTCTGGTGATGGAGAGATGAGTTCCTCATTTCGGATTTCATTATCCCTAATCGCTGGAGTATTCTTTGGCTTTATCACACTTATGATCACGTGTCTTCTCACAGCAACATCATTTACTGAGTTTGCAGGCGAGATCAGATCCCCTGAAATCATATCAGCCATCCTCCTGAGTCTTCAGACCTCAATTGTTGTTGTTCTCCTTGCGCTCCTCTTCGGGATCCCGGCTGCATACATCCTCGCAACAAAGCAGTTCAAAGGAAAAAATATCCTTGACACCCTGGTGGATCTCCCGATCGTGTTGCCACCGCTCGTCTGCGGTCTTGCGATCCTCATTGCGTTTGGAGGCGAGGGGATCCTCAGCAGGTTTGACGTCCTGTTCACTGTGAAAGGGATAATCATCGCACAGCTCTTTGTAGCGTCCCCTTTCTTGATAAGAGCGGCAAAGACCGCGTTTGAATCGGTCGATCCGGACGTGGTGGACGCTGCAAGAACGCTCGGAGCCTCGGAATTCTATACATTCAGAAAAGTGTCACTTCCACTTGCAAAAAACGGGATCGCGTCCGGTGTTGTTATGACCTGGGCTCGTGCACTTGGCGAGTTTGGCGCAACTGCAATGGTTGCAGGGTGCATCCCGTACCGAACAGAGACTATGACGGTTGGAATCTACATGCACGCCATGTCAGGCAATACCAGTGCGTCTGTCGCACTATCCATGATCCTGATAGTAATTGCGTTCACAACACTCATCCTATTCAAATATCTCGGGAACATCGGGGACGGAAATACGGGAACACAGGGAGCTGCAGCATAATGATTCAACTGGACGGCATCTGCAAATCTTTTGGGGAAAACAAGGTGTTAAGCTCGCTTGATCTGTCTGCAAAGAAAGGCGAGATGTTCGTCCTTCTCGGATCGTCCGGATGCGGGAAGACAACCACGCTCTCAGTGATCGCAGGACTCACGAAGGAAGACAAGGGAGATATCTATATAGACGGGTCACGAATAAACGATACACCACCCCACAAAAGAGGGATCGGTTTTGTGTTCCAGAAATATGCGTTATTCCCGCATCTAAACGTATATGAAAACGTTGAATTCGGATTGAAAGCAGGAAATAAACGGGGCAACCAGAGTAAACGAGGCGGCAATAGAACAGAGGTGAAAAGAGCCATGGAGCTTGTTGGTCTCGACGGATTTGAGAAGAGGAACCCGATGAAACTAAGTGGCGGGGAACAGCAGCGCGTTGCTCTTGCACGGGCGCTTGCAACAGAACCTGAATGCATCCTTATGGATGAGCCATTGAGCAATCTTGATGCGGTCGTTCGTGAACGATTAAGACACGAGATTGCACAGTTGCAACGGGATATCGGGCTAACAAGCATCTATGTGACACACGATCAGGTTGAGGCAATGGCGCTTGGCGACCGGATCGCGGTCCTGAACAACGGAAGAGTCGAGGAGGCAGGAACACCAGAGAAGATCTTTTATAAGCCGGAGAAAGAGTTTGTTGCGAGGTTTACCGGCATGAAAAACATCTTCAAAGGGAAGATCACCGCGATCGACGAGGATAACGGGGTTGCACAGATCTCAACAGGGAATTTTGACCTGACCACGGTTTTTGTGCCATCAAGCGTTGGAACTCGTGTGAAAGCATGTGTTAGACCAGAAGAGATCATCCTCGCGAAATCTGACCGGAACACAAGCGCACGGAGCGCAAGAAACGAGATCGCAGGTAGAATCATCAGAATATTCCCGAACGGTCCTCTGATGAGAGTTCTTGTTGATGTCAAAGGAGATGAGATGTCTGTTGACATAACACGGCTTGCAGCGCGTGATCTTGGTTTAGGCGAAGGAGACCGGGTGTTGCTGACGTTTAAGGCAACATCGGTTCATGTGATATTATGATGACAATAGAAGAGCAGGCAAAACTGGCAGAAAAAGCTGCACTTGGACTTGCGTCCGCAACAACAGAGGCAAAGAACAGTGCGCTTGTCCGTGTGGCTAATAATCTGGGTGAGAACCGAGATGAGATCCGGAGGGTGAATGCGCTGGACATAGAGGATGCAGAGAAAGCAAACCTCGCACCAGCACTTATCAAAAGGCTCAAACTCAATAATAAAAAGATCGATGAGATGATTGAGGGCGTGAGATCGGTGATTGGGCTTGTTGATCCGGTTGGGAATGTTCTCTCTGCAACTGAACTTGACGAGTCGCTCACACTTTACAAGGTTAGAACCCCGATCGGCTTGATCGGGGTGATCTTTGAGTCCCGACCCGATGCGCTCGTTCAGATCGGGACGCTCTGCATCAAGTCAGGAAACGCAGTCGTGCTGAAGGGCGGATCTGAAGCTAAAAGAAGCAACAGAATACTGTTTAACCTGATAAAAGATGCGGTTGAGGAGGACGCGATATTCAAAGACTCACTGCAGCTTGTTGAGACGAGGGAGGATGTGCGTGAGCTTTTGAAGCTCGATAGCCACATTGACCTCATGATTCCGCGGGGATCAAATGCGCTTGTGAAATACATCCAGGAGAACACGAAGATCCCGGTGCTCGGGCATTCAGACGGAATCTGCCATGTTTACGTAGATAAGGACGCCGACCTAGGTATGGCGGCTGATATCGCACTTGATTCAAAGTGCCAGTATGCAGCGGTCTGCAATGCGATGGAAACCCTCCTCGTCCACACAGATGTTGCTGATGAGTTCCTATCCATGGTTGTGGCACGGTATGGTGCGGAGGGTGTTGAGTTAAGGGGCGATGATCGGACGAGAACGCTGATCGGATGCAACCCCGTATCAGAAGATGACTGGGGATGCGAGTACAACGACCTCATCCTCTCGATTAGAATTGTTAACTCTGCCGGGGACGCAATTGATCACATAAACCGGTATGGCAGCCACCACACCGATGCGATCGTGACATCTGATGAAAAGACTGCTGAGCGCTTCATGGATGGGGTTGACTCATCATCGGTGATGTGGAACTGCTCAACAAGGTTTGCGGACGGGTTTCGGTACGGGCTTGGTTCTGAAGTAGGGATATCAACTGGTAAGATCCACTCTCGTGGTCCGGTTGGGCTTGAAGGTCTCACAATCTACAAATACAAATTAATAGGGACCGGGCAGGTCGTTGCCGATTACGCCGATGGCAGAAAGCAGTTTACCCACAAGCCGGTGGCGTGAGGCAGGAAATGAGGTCGCTTCGAACAAACCGGGTTGTTGTCAAGATCGGGACAAACACACTTGCAAGTGAAGTCACGGGTCTTAACTACGTGCTGATTGAGAGCATCGCAGAGCAAATATCCAGGCTTAAAAGGCAGGGAACAGAGTTTATCATCGTTACGTCCGGCGCGATCGGGCTTGGATGCACCGAACTTTCACTTCGGGAAAGACCAGAAGAAATTGTTCTGAGACAGGTTTGCGCGGCAATTGGGCAGAGCAAGGTCATGGAAGTGTATCACCGGGCTTTTGAGCATTACGGCGGGATCGTTGCCCAGATCCTCCTCACTTATGGCGATTTTAAGGATGAGTCAAAGCACAAAAACCTTAGAAACGGGATAAACGAACTCCTGCGGTTGGGCGTCACACCGATCATCAATGAGAACGATGTCGTTGCTACAGACGAGATCGCCGGGGCATTTGGCGATAACGACAGTCTCTCAGCAATGGTCTCGGTTGACGTAGGCGCAGGTCTCCTGATACTCCTGACCGATGTCAATGGCTTGTACGATGATGATCCAAAAGATAATGATGGTGCAAGGTTAATCAAGACGGTTACCGAGATAACGCCAGAGATCAAGGTTACGGCAGGCATGACCGGGTCCGGGCTCTCTGTTGGCGGGATGAAAACAAAGATAGACGCCGCACAGGTCTGCATGAGCGCTGGTTGTGATCTCGTGATCGCAAATGGGCGGGTGGATGCCGTGATCAGGAGGATTGTGGAGGGTGAGGAACTGGGAACGCTCTTTCATGGGAGGCACAAGTAACTATGATAACAGTTAATGATGCAACAGAAATTTTGAACCGTTTTTCTCTTGATCGAAGAACTTATGTGGAGTTAAAAGATTCGCTAGGACGTGTTCTGGCAGAAAACATCATATCAGATATTGATGTCCCGTCTTTTAACCGGTCAGATATGGATGGGTATGCAGTGAGACAACAGGATCTCGATGGCAGACAATTTAAGCTGGTTGGAGAAATGCATGCGGGAGACAACCTTAATATAAACCTCGGCAAAGGCGAGTGCTCATGGGTTGCAACCGGCGCAAACATCCCGGATGAGGCAAATCTCGTTATCCCGGTTGAAAACACAGAAAAGATCGGTGATGACGTGATAGTCTACGAGCCCGGAAAAGAACCGCACATTTCAGAACGAGGGTGCGACATAAAGCAGGGAGAAACCGTTCTGAAGATGAGTTGCATCATAAACGACCGGAACATCGGAATCCTCGCAGCACTGGGCATCCAAAACGTTCCAGTGTATGATACGCCCACCGTTGCGATCATCTCCACAGGCGACGAACTCGATAAGATCAACGATGTGAACTCAATGACACTCTCGGCAATCGTTACACAATCCGGCGGCTCACCGGTTTTCATGGGAACTGTGACCGACAAGATTTCCCATGTAAAACAGAAAATAACCGAGGCATCAAAGTACGATATCATTATAACGTCCGGAGGCATCTCATCCGGGAAAAAAGACCTCATGCCAATCATCGTCTCAGAACTTGGAGGAGTGCTCTTCCACAGAGTACAAATGCGCCCGGGCATGCCCATGCTTGCAGGAATGATAAATGAAAAACCAATTCTCTGCATGCCAGGAAATGTAACATCCTGCCTGGTATGCGGACACGTGTTTCTACCCCCAATAATCCGACGAATGGCACACCTACCATATATGGGGATGGGGGGTGTAAGACGTGCACGATTGTCCGAAGAGGCAGTCTCAGAGTACGGGATGCGCCGCTACCTCCCGGTTAAACTGGTGGACGGGTTCGCACACCCAACATTCAAAGGATCAAGTCTGATTACATCGATTGGGCATGCGGATGGGATTGTTGTGATTAGAGAGGAAGAAACACTTGTGGAGGGAGAAGTTAAGGTGCAAATGCTGTGAGCGTCTTTTTGATTTCTTCCGGGGCAGTTAAGAATATAACACCAATCCTGTAGTTGTCACCGGATATTTCACCCTCGCCAGATGACCTGGACGTGAGCGACCCCTTTGCCGGAACAAACGCGTAGCCGCACTGGATACGCCATGTTATACGAATTAATGCCAATTGAATTTACTGGAGCAAATATACGGTTAAAGGTTCCTACTGTGAAATTAAGCCGTCTTATTCATACAACAGTTCTTATACTTCTTGCCACTGCCACATGGACAGGGGGCATTTCTCCCTATTTTTGTTTTGAATTTCTTGTCTGGTTTTATTGATGTTTCTTTTCTATTTTCTTTTTCGATCAAATCTTTGAACATGTAATAATGTCTTTTTATTCTTTCGATATAATACTTATCTTTCAGAACAGACTCATTGACTACATCCAGCAATATAGGAGCAAGTTCCGATTGGAAACTGGATGCATTTAATATGGGTCCTTTTAATTCCTCTATGATACTTGGGTCATCATCACCAAACCAATCCGCATAAAACCTGGAATCCTCCCAACCATACGCAATCACAGCCACAATTTCGTTTCTTACTTCGGAATACACATTAAAAAAAACCCTCCGACAATCACAACCCACCTCATCACAATAGAACTCAAACAAACTATATGTCCCGCGAGGTAATTCAGAATCGTTAATTGTGGTTATCATCCTGGTTTCCTTCTCTGCGATTTCCAGGAATTTTTCATGAAAAGGTGTGTATGCCATAATAATTCACAAAATTAAGATACGATGGAGTATCATTTCATATAATGCCGCATATCCAAACATACTTCGCACACCCATCCAACCTGACATTATATCTAAGCAAGATTCGCACATACATCCCTCTCGTTGAACTTCTACAACCTCAATCATCATCCCCTCCTTTTATCTGTAAGCTATCCAGTGAACTTTCAATCATACCTACACTCGTATCACCCATATAGGTATATATCTCTGTCGTCTTCGAACCTTTATGGATTTTCAGTATCTCGCGTGGAAGTGTTCCAAAATCCCGGGGACTCCCGGATACTTTCGAAATTTGATTCGGAAAACCACAAAGAGACACAGATGAAACAAAAGAGAAAAATAACAGCTCTCGATAAGCCTTTATGATCCCTGTGGTTTAACCGTCCGTACCATGACCAGATCCACCGAAAAAGCGAAACAGTGCGCACATACGCGAATCACCAGAAAACAAAAATATCCGGCACCCGTGTTACACCGCAGATCAGTTATACTGGTGCTTTTT
>RXIK01000239.1 GCA_004211975.1 Methanosarcinales archaeon
ACCCGGGGTTGTCTTGTGTAAGCACAACTGATAAAATTGAGCGCTATCGATCTGAAAAGTCATTTATATCGTTAATCTGTGAAATCAGTGTTAATCTGTGGCTAAAAGTTTTATTTGCCGCAGATTAACACTGGTTCCACTGATTTCGGAAGTCATATCATGCCACTGTTTGCAGGATTGGTATCATGTTGTTCAACCGACCAGAACAAATTAAAAAGTCTCCTGAGTCTTAACCGAAGCACACATAGGGGTGTCACATTATGTGGTGCTTGGGTCATATCCTTGCAGGTGGTGCGGTCGGATGAGCTCAAATATATCATGAAATCTCTTGAATGGATCGAGTTCCTTGGTAAATAACCTGTAATCTGTGTCCATCTGTGAAATCTGTGGCTGACAAAAGTTTTTAGCCACAGATTAACACGGATTACACAGATTTATCCTCCAACTCACTTGAACAGATTCGTGGAATCTCGTGTAACTCCGGATGGCGTGACAGTCCCACACATAGAGAGGTCTGATGATCGTGACAACCCGTGAACATGTAGAATATCGCAAGGTGTTTTTCGCGCTGTCAAAAGCCATATAAATCAGAAGTTTCACTAAACAGAACGATGACTACAAAAAAGTGTTGTTACATGGATCAGGACTGTACCTCGAAGTGTGTGGCGTACATCGATGTCAGTGAATTGAGTGACATGGCGGAAAGTTTGGGTCTGACGGATATGCATTGCATCCGTGTTATCATGGAACTTAGCCGCATGATGAGTGCGATGGATGATAGGGGCTTCGAAGATTTTGATGGTGATGACGATGATGATTTTTAAAAACAATAGATATTAATACATAATATTTTTTGTTATTGAATCGGTGTCGTGCAACCCCTCTGTACGGGCATTGCTTAACCCGGGGGACGCAAACAGGCGTCAAACGGGACGTTAACCGCAGAGTGCGCTTGAGGGACGCGGAGGATGATGTAGCTCTTGCGTCCCTCTACCCCCACCCACGGTTATTTTCCCTGCCAGAAGGTATAAAATCACAATCGCGGGTCCAACCAACATACCAGAATAGTTACATTCCGGATTAACTATCACTGATCGTAACTGCTCAGGTATGGTGATTGGTCGCCCGATTGCGATTCGGTACTTTCTGGTAAGAAAAAATAACCGCGGAGGGCGCAGAGGAACGCAGAGTGTTTAACCGTTTATTTCCCCTCCG
>RXIK01000240.1 GCA_004211975.1 Methanosarcinales archaeon
AGTGTGCTCTCTGATCTTGAGTATCCTGCACACAAGAAACATAAGACGACGCTGATGTTACGACGAATATTCGGGCGGGCGGAGCTAACCGCAAGAGAGGTGTACACGTTGCGCGGGATTCTTAGGCTGGTGGATTACCGCTTGCAGAGCGGGTGAGTGTTTCGACGAATTAATTTTTTTGGGCGTTCCGGCAATATGGCAGGACCCCCCCCCTAATAGATATGCCGGTAATTCATTGCAGGAAATGACATCATGCAGCCACGGTCTCCGGGTTAATCATCGAAATAGATCATTGGCACGCCGTTGCAACGAAAGGCGTGGACAAGATCACGGGTGAGTAATACATCTATAACTTTCTCTGCAACCGTCTCGCTAATCTGAAATCGTGTTTCCTGCATCCGAATAACATCATTCCGTTTAATGATTTTTTTGCATTTTATATGTTTCTTCTCATACTCACACTTGTTATATTTCTCACACCGCCGCACCCGCTCATACCGCTCCATAAAACTCGCAAGCCCATACCAACTATGCACATTGTACATCCCCTTAATCCCATAAAGGTTCGCCACCGTCCGCTTCATCATGGTAAAGTATCAACGACCTATAAATACTTATAATAATCGATATTAGCACATAAGAACGTCGCAGCACCTCAGCAGATAAAGCACCAGATACCTGATCTCTTCACATAATTGCTGTTAGTCCCCCCACCACCGTCAGCGAATGGCTCAAACACGATGCAATGGAACGTGCTTAACAGGTTCAGCAGCCGCCGGACAAATCATTCTTCCGGGCAACTACCCAGGCACCTAAAACAAGTATCACAGGACCTCGTTATACCGCCACTGCTTGACCCGGAACACAACGTGAACCAAACAGGGAATTTAACACGCCGAGTGCGCAGAGGAAAGCGGAGGCTGCTTGTATCTCTGCAAACCTCCACGACCCCCAGCGGTTATTCTTCTTGTTAGGACACACAGAATCACAATCAAGAGACCAATCAACAGACCTGAGTAGTCACTCTTCCGGAAGAACAGAAAATTATATGTAACTACCCAGTTACCTAAAACCACTATCAGGGGACTTCGCTATAAAGGAACTATTCGGGAGGGGGTGAATACTATAACCAAACCGGGAATTTAACCGTAGACTAAGGAGGAAGCGGTTACCCGCTCCTCCTCGTCTAAGAACGGTACATGAGAGTTTCC
>RXIK01000241.1 GCA_004211975.1 Methanosarcinales archaeon
ATATGTTCGTGTAGATGGATGTGAATGGAGTAGCGATAAGCGTGAGTACACCAAACAAATTACAGACCGCGCTCCGGGAGTTTAAGCAATACGGGAGACGCTGGTAATATGTGTAAATGGGGAACTGGTGGGGGTGTTGTGTGATGATTAATGGCACACCATCATTGCTCAGCGGACTCGGTGATGCGCTACGAACCATTTCTCGATCAAACGTTCTGACAAACCCTGACCGGTTCTTCAGCGAACTATCCGAAAGCGAGGTGGACCTGATGACACCTGTTGGAATCGTGCTGATCTGGGCTATCTTCAATGCCATCAACATCGTGATGGCTGGTGTGCTACTAATACGCAGCTTCCCTGATAATGCAGCATTATCCGGAATCGCCATAGCAGTCCTTGTTGTTCCGGAGATTGTTATGAGTTTTATACTCTGGTTCATCTGGGCAGTAGCGTTTTATACAGTCTCAATGTGTTTCAAGGGAAATGGCTCGTTTAAGCGCTGTCTTGAGTTTACCGGATATGGTTTCATCCCTATAATTGCTGCATCGGTTATTAGACTTGCAGTATCTATGGTCGTGCTCCTCACCGTTGAATTCCCCGCCGAAAGCATGGAATTGCTGGCAGATGCGTTGATGCAAAATTCCCTGGTGAGGATGATTCCCGTAATCACATGTCTTTTTGGGCTGTGGAGTGCGTATATCGGGATATTCGGGGTCAAACACGCACGAAAGATCTCAACAAGAGACGCTCTGATCACGGTTGGTGTACCGGGGGTAATAGCCATTGTGTACTACCTGAACGAGGTGTATATGATATAATAACAATATAAAAATGGAGATGTGGAAAGGTGAAAAACGTTCTGACAACCCCTGACCGGTTCTTCAGCGAACTATCCAAGAAGAGCATGAGCGCAAAGGCAAGGAGTGGAGTCCTAACAATACTGCTCCTCGCCCTATTGCTACCTACCACATCCGCCGACACGGGTCCCAGGGGGACTGTGCAGTTCAACCTGATCTACGAAACCTCTGAGCCAGTGACACTCACCGACTACAGAATAACCGGATACGAAGATGCACAATACATAAACGAGATCGATCTCCGCAATTTCAAACAATTTGAATGCGCACAGAAGGAATGCCGAGCAAAAATATTTCCAGGGAACTATAATCGCCTCATCCTGAATTTTTCGGATCAAGAGC
>RXIK01000036.1 GCA_004211975.1 Methanosarcinales archaeon
TCGGATTAACCCCCTCCTCGATCAAGTGATCTATTAGCTGGTATAGCACCGTTGATTTCCCGCACCTGCGTACACCGGTTATGCAGGTAATCTCTTTTATGTTCAGCAGCTTTACAATCCCGCCAAGTGTTTCAGGTCTTGCAATACGTGTTTTTGATTCAGGGACCCTGCCATGCAGCCACCACGGATTCCATCGTTTTATAATCTCCTTCATGACACCATATCTAATTCAGCCAAATAAAAACCTTCTGTTACGATGGAAGGTTTAATATGAAAACCAACCATCACAATAAAAGATTACATTCGAGGGCAAAAGAAAGCGAGGGACTGTGTTCATAAAACCGGACCAAACAGCATAACGATTCCGTGAGTGCACGTATGGGGTGCAGCTTTCACACAACACCCCCCGGTTCAGCAGGATCCACGACACAATCCGGTTTTGCCATAAACCTCAACCTTACTCGCGTCTCAGCCACCCCACCACCAACCACACCACCACAAGCAGCCCCGCAGCCAGCAAACGCCGCGATGAACCCGGAGCAGCCCCTGCTTCGACTTTGTAGGTGTTGCGCCCACCGCCGAGTACCGCAGCAACCCCAAACACAAAGCACAACCGGGGTCAGCAGACACGCTGCCAAAAAAAAAACCATTTCTCACACTGAATGATACTTTACAATCTATCCCATTCCACCAAAGAGATCTTACACCCCAGAATATATTCCATCTCTCTAATAAGCATCTTAAGCTGAGGCACAGAATACTCCGGGTTGTTTGGAATGGTCACGGTATATGCGCCATATCACATGTAGAAGTGACATCCACCAGGCTCAGGCGGACCGAAGCCCAACCTTCTCAATTTCTTCACAAAGGTTCTGCGTTTGCACGGTCCCCATCTACCCATGAACCGCCTCTTTTATCATTGGCACCCCCACATTCAAGTCAAAACCAGCCATCAGGGACAGTCGATCACCATGTCGGATCTTCACTATTAGCCACCCCTCCAAAACCGATTGTAATTCATTCTGGCAGTCATAAAGCGTGTTACCAAAAGCTATTGTGCCGGGACAATCACAAATTTTTCCGCAATAGGTGCCATCTTCCAGTTTCTCATACACAGCTTTACTCATGGCTTTATTTATATATTCTATAAGTATAGGATCACCTCCCATATTGATTTTATCTAACATATAACTCTAACCTGAGTTTGAGACTGTCACGCCATCTGGAGTTACACGAGATTCCACGAATCTATTCAAGTGAGTTGCAAGAGAAATCTGTGTGATCCGTGTTAATCTGTGGCTAAAAACTTTTGTCAGCCACAGATTTCACAGATGGACACAGATTTCAGGTTATTTACCAAAGAACTCGATTCATTCAAGAGATTTCATGCTATATTTGAGTTCATCCGACCGCACCACCTGCAAGGATATGACCCAAGCACCACATAATGTGACACCCCCTGTTCACAACAAGATTAATATACTATCAGCATTCATCTACAATTGATCAAGTAACTTATCGACGCGGCTTGTAGAATCCGAACATTTAGATTCTGTGTGTGCTTTTTTAAGTTGGCTGATTAAAAAACCAAAGAAGGAGAAATAGAATTGTTTAGAAGAGAGAGTTACGATGCGCCAGTTGCAGAGGGCGAGACGTACGATGTTACCATCGAAGATGTTGCTAGAGAAGGAGACGGCATAGCGCGTGTGCAGGGTTTCGTAATCTTTGTGCCAAACACAAAGGTCGGAGACTCTGTTAAGATCCGAGTTGACAAGGTTATGCGGCGGTTTGCAATCGCAGCTGTTGAAGACTAGGATTTGTGATATTTGGTTCATGGGTCTGTGTCTCGTAATATTGAGCCGTTCAGGTTCAGTAGTATGATGCGCACGCCCGGAACATCTTTTTTTGCGCTGTTAAGTCGGTCATCGATCCGCATGTTTGTGGGGTCATTTTCAATCATCTCTTTTATCGTGAGATAGTCGGTTCCATTTAGTATGTTGGGGTCAGCCCACTTCAGAATTAGTCCGGGAAGCCCGCAAAGGATTATCTCACCTTCTGCCGTTGTGATTCCCTCTGAAATACGGTTTCCAATCATGACGACGGTGTGATCTGGAAATAACATGTTTGAGTACCTCATTCCGATGCGCCCGGTGGTTAGCACCACACGGTCAGAACCCTTGATCAATTCTTGTTTTGTCTCGAGAAGATGCTCGTTCCATGGTTCGACAAACCCTGTGGTCCCGAGTATGGATATCCCTCCAATGATCCCGACCCGGCTGTTCAGCGTCTGATCCGCGATCTCTCTGCCTTGTGGGATGTGTATCTCAACATCCACGCCAGATATTCCAATCTCGCGCATAGCACACTTGATTGAGGCGCGTATCTGCTTTTTGGGCGCAGGGTTGATGGCAGGCACTCCTCTCTTGACCCCGATACCCGCGCCTGCCCGGAGTGATGTGGTGCCAGACTCGCACTCGCGGGCTTTCGCGACGATTTTAATCCCGTTTGTAACATCAAAACCGTGGTCGCCCGAATCTTTTGTTGCAGATGCTCTGCCTGCTGATGCGGTCACCATCATCCTGACGTTGATGCCTGCTGGTGTTAAAACCGTCACATGATCGACCGGGCGCCGGAGTGAGAGCACCGCTGCTTTTGCGGCAGCAGCAGCAGTTGTTCCGGTGGTATAACCTCTTCGCAGCACAGAACCGTCTGCAAGCAGGACGAGTCTGCCGCTTGCTATACCTGCTTTTAATTCTCCCTTTGGCATTGTGGCGCGTTTAATCCATTCGGGTGGAATTTTAAAGTTATTGACCGGATCGTTCATTGGTGTGATTATTCTGTTGCAAAACATAAAAATTGGCGCCCTGTTAGTCACCGGATTTTGTGTTTCTATGTGTTTCCTGTCCGGCGTAATATGATCAATGAGTAGTAAAGTTTATATACTATGATGACTAATTGTTATCTATGCGAGCGGGAAAATAACTTTTTTACCATATTCCCACATTCCCCCCCCAAACCCCCCTCCCTCCATGTGCCCGCTCGCATGAACATACCACCTATCAAGAATCAGCACACCTATTCCATCCGGTGTTCCCATGATTGCTGCGGTTCCAAGTTTGGGTTTGATGCCGCGCCGCACCAAAAACCCCGCGACTTCTGATATTCTCGAAATGAAATCACGGAAAACCACAGAGGACACCGGGCGCACAGAGGCGGCTAAAGATAAAAATAACAACTATATATGTCTCTCTGTGCTCTCGGCGGTTTAATCTTACTTGCCATAGCCGAATCCTCCGGAAGAGTGGAAACGTGCGTGTAACATGAATTACCGGCGAGCCAAACATATTTAATCTCATCAAAAAACATTCCGAAAAGGTTTGGCAGCCGTGCCCAGCGAAATTTTGTTATTATTTTAATGATTATTCGGTGGCGCCCTCAATCGCGTCCCGTGATTTCTTGGAGTAAGAGGTTGATATGTCCTTTCTCTTCTCCTGCAAGTTTGTGGAGCAGATTCCGGGTTTTGGCATCATCGGCTGTATCTGCAACCCTCGTGTAGAAGTCATAAGCCGCATACTCTTTTTCAAGACCGATCTTGAGAGCTTCAAGGTCGTCCATAACTGCAGGATCCCCGATTTTCGCCAGTTCCCCATTGATTTTTGTGCCGCCTTCCATGTAGGTGGTGGAGAGTTCATCTTTCAACTGGTTGAGCGATGGTAGCTCATCAGCAGCACCGAGAAGTGATTTCGTCTCCCGGAGCAACTGGTTATACCGTACGTATAGTCTTTGAAGATGTGTGTCTTCCATTGCAACAAGTCTCCGGAAGACCTGTGCCGCGTTTTCGTCTTTAACCAGTTTTTGCGCCTTTGTGTAGAACTCGAGTGCACCCTTCTCGAGCATGAGTGCAACTATTAGTATGTCAAAAGTCTCCTCGCCCCCTGTTATCAGTTTATCGTTGGTGGTTTCTTTGACGATTTCGTAGTTCCATGCGCGGATGCCTCCGTTGAGATTGTACACATTCTCAAGTCCGTGATTGCGGAGGATGGTGCTTGCAGCCATGCTCCTGTGACCTGTTCGGCAGTATGAAATGATTCCCTGGTTATTGTCAAGTTCTTTGTATCGGTGTTCAAGTTCTCCAAGCGGGATTAGTTTCGCTCCGGGTATGTGTTCTGACTCGTACTCGCGGGGCTGTCTCACGTCCAGCAGCTGGAATGTGCCTTCGGGATCGTTGTCAAGGATTTTTTTAGCTTCCCGGGGTGTAAGTCTCTTTATTTTGTTGGTGGAGCAGTTCGGTCTCATATCTCAGACGCTGCGGGGGGTGTGAATACCCGTGCTGATAGTTCTCTATCAAGCATGAGGAGTCCGTTGCCGTCTGTTCCAACGATCTTTAATCTGGCGATGATGTCGTTGTCGTTTCCTTCTTCCTCGATCTGTTCGGTTATGAACCACTGGAGGAAGATGTTTGTGGCGTGATCCTTCTCCTCGATAGCGAGGTCCACGAGGTTGTTGATGCATCCGGTGATGAATTTTTCGTGTGTGAGGGTTTTTTCAAACATGTCAAGTGTTGACTCAAACTCTGCCTGTGGCTCTTTTATCGAAGCAAGTAACACCTGTCCGCCCTGGTTATTGATGTAGTCGTATATTTTCATCGCGTGTGACATCTCCTCATGGTATTGGATCATGAACCAGTTGGCAAAGCCTTTCAGCCCGGTGTATGTGCTGTAGGCAGACATTGACATGTAGAGATATGCTGAGTAGATCTCGTTGTTGATCTGTTCATTCAGGCGTTCCATCATTGTTTCGCTTAACATTAGTTTCCCTCATATCAATTCTATAGATAGTATTATTTATCAAGCATCTTTCTGGCGATCTCCGCACCATACTTCTGGCATTCATCCAGCGTGGGACCGGATGGTTTTCCGAGTATCCGCAGAACCTCCATCTGCTCCATGTTGCATGGCTTAAGCACCCGCTTAAGTGTCTTTGGGGCTTCTCCGCTGTGCCCATAAGCTCCGAAGGTTGCACAGATCTTCCCACCAATATCAACATCTTTCAGCATCTCTGCAAGTGTTACTATCGCCTGAATCGGCTTTCTGTTGTATGTGGGCGAGCCTATTGCAACACCCTGTGCACCTGTGATCTCTGCAACAATCTCTTCCTTTGGAACATCTGCCACATTCAGGAGAACAGTGTCAACGCCCTCATCCCGCGCACCCGCATCTATCCCTTCTGCAACAGCTCTGGTATTATTCGTCCCGGTCCCGTAGACGATTACAAGTTTTGGTTTTGTGTCTGTCATGTGCTTACATCTCCATTATCCAAGTCCACAAACAATTATATATGCTCCACACTACGTTATGGAGCACCTGGACAGTATTTTTGACGCAACTGCTGGTGCATCTTCGAGTGGAAAGTCATCAGGCGTTAGCGTCTCAGCGAGTTCATCGAAATGCGTCTCTTTACCACCGACCCTGCATGCCATCTTAGTTCCAGGGGGGAACAGGTTCTTAAGTTCGTTCTTGTCCTTCACCGGGAACTTGACCGCCGCGTCTTTCAGCATGTCAACAATCTCCATCTTGAGTTCCTCGATCTCGCTAATCGCGCCTTGTGTTGGTTCTTCGTGTGCAAGTTTATGTTCTTCTGCCATTTCGATCACCTTCTGGTACTCAATTATGCGATATGTAATAAAAGTTTTGGTGGCTTAGTTGCGTATAGAAATCGACGCCGGATGGCAGCTTTGCGAATATCGTCTTAAACCCATTAATTCTTGACGATATTCGAACGATAAGTTTTTAAAGTTGTATTGCAAAGGTGGGATGATGTGCGCGTACGGCGCATATATTTCGCACGTATCAGGATGTTTGACCGCTGATGCAGGCGGATCTCTTAAACATCCGGTAAACACACATTGGAGGTGTTGTAATTGGCTAAACTTGCTGTAATCTACGGAACCGGAACTGGTCACACCAGAGAGATGGCAGAACAGATAGATGATGGGGCAAGGTCTGAAGGTATTGAGACTGAAGTGATCCTGCTCGGCAACGCGACTGAGGATGTGCCCGGCGGCGGGCGCACAACGAGTGTGGATGACGCACTCGCGATCATGGACTCGGCAGAGGCTGTTGCGATCGGCTCAGCAACTTATGAGATGAAACCGGTCGTCTTTGTTGCGCAACTACTAAGTAAGGCTGGAAGCCTTGATCTGTCCGGCAAGGTCGGGGCAGCATTCGGACCCTATGCAACCCGCCCCAAAGCCGTTGGGATCATAATCGATGCCATGAAGGAATGGGGCATGGATGTGCTGGAACCGGGCTTGCAGGTATCAGGTGCGATCACCGGCAAGATAAAACAGGAATCCAGAGAACTTGGCGAGAGCATCGCAAGAGCACTTTCCGAAAAGAGATAGGAGGTGAGTAAGATGGATAAGATCACAGACGATGTAAAGAAGGTTCTTGAAAAGATACAGTGGGGCTCGGTTGCCACGGCATCAAAAGATGGCGTGCCGAATGTCTCACCAAAAGGCAGCTTCAAGATCGTTGATGAGCAGACAATCCAGTTTGCGGATATCTTCTCTGAACACACCAGAAAGAACCTCATGGAGAACCCGAGCGTCGCAATTGACATTGTGGATGCAGAGACTGCATCAGGATATCAGCTTAAGGGAACCGCAACGCTTGCAGATAGCGGACCTGCTTTTGACGCGGCAAAGGAAGAGCTTGCCACGATGGGGTTTCCAGCGCCAAAGAACATTGTTACTGTTACGGTTACCGAGGTATACAGCATGAAACCCGGAGGCAGTTAGAATCATGGAAAAGACGCTTGAAAACCTGACAAAAGCCTTTATTGGCGAGAGTCAGGCACGGAACCGGTACACGTTCTATGCGAAGGTTGCGAAGAAGGAGGGCTTTGAGCAGATCTCAGATATCTTCCTCATAACAGCAGAGAACGAACGGGAACATGCGAAATGGCTCTTCCGGATGATCGATGAACTCAGGCAGAAGATTCCGGGAACCCCTGGTGAGATTAATGTTGAAGCCACAGCCCCGCTAACTCTTGGCACAACCGCTGAGAACCTTGTCGCATCGATCGCTGGCGAGAACTACGAGACTACGACGATGTATCCTGCGTTTGCAGGCGTTGCGGAAAGTGAAGGACTGGACGGAATTGCCGGTAGACTCAGGATGATAGCGGTTGCAGAGGCGCATCATGAAGAGCGGTACCGGAAACTGCTTGCAATTGTCAAGAATAATACGGTGTTTACGAAAGATGCAAAGGTCACGTGGGTCTGCAGGAAGTGCGGGTATGTGCATGAGGGCAAGGAACCACCTGGAAAATGCCCGGTATGTGATCATCCGAGAGAGTACTTCGAGATTATGTGTGAAGAATACTAAACAGGAGGGATATAATGACAGCTAAAGGAGAAGTTTACGAATGCGAGATCTGTGGGAACGTTGTTAAGGTAATAGAGGAAGGAGGCGGAGAGCTCGTCTGCTGTGGCGTTCCGATGGATCTTGTTTGAGTAACAGGAAGGTATACTATGACAAATTATCGATGCACGACGTGCGGATACCTGTACCGCCCGGAGAGAGGAGATCCAACGAGTGGAATCGAACCTGGAACAGCGTTTGAGGACCTGCCAGACGACTGGAAGTGTCCGTCGTGTGGTGTTGGGAAAGAATTTTTCAAACCTGTGGAATAAATCAAGGAGGTATAAACAATGGTTGAAGAAGTGATTAATGAGCAGTTTCTACGAATAAACCGGGCAGCGAACCTGATGAACCTGACAGAACTTGAGAAGAAACACCTGCCCCACATCAGCATCCCTGTGAAGGTTGCGGCACGGGATCCGTTTGATATTGAAATTGAGGTTGGCGGAATGCTTAAGCACCCGAATGAGCCGGGACACCACATACAGTGGATCGAGCTATATGCAGAGCATGTGTTTCTGGCACGAATAGACCTAACCCCACAACTCACCGAGCCAAAGACAGTCTTCACAATCCGGCTTGACAACGTGGGATCTGTCAAGCTACGCGCGATCTCGCGCTGCAACCTGCACGGGCTCTGGGAAGTTACCGGAACCGTTTCGGTTCTGCCACCTGGAACGCAGGTTTCACACGACGCCAAGGTTGCATGTCTAACATGCGGGCAGATGACGTTTGTCGAAGGCGACAACCCTGAAACCTGCTGGTTCTGCGGCGAGCACGAGGCAGAGAACTTCGCGGGCTGCTGAAGAGGTCAGGAGGTTAGTGGCATGACCAACTGGAAATGCTCAAACTGCGGATATACGCTGGAGGCGGACGTGCCACCGGAACAGTGTCCGTCGTGCGGCGAGAAATGTGATTTTATTGATGTTAGCTGCTACATTCCGGAATGCGACACCACCATCGGCGGGGTCGACAAGAGGATATAACATTGGAGGTATATAACATGGGAGAACAAACTGTAAAGAACATAAGCAAGAAGATCGGGTTCACACCGGAGATCATGAAGACAATTCAGGCGATCGATCCTGATTTCCTCCGGATGTACCACAAGTGTGATGAAGGCATATTAAAGGACGGCGCGCTATCTGTTAAGGTGAAGGCGCTGATGGCACTCGCCGCGGTTGCAGCACAGCGGTGTGAGCCCTGTGTAGACTCGCAGATGCGAAACGCCCTCAACAACGGCGCAACAAAAGAAGAGATCGTGGAGACCCTGGAGGTCGTGTTCATGACGTCCGGTGCCCCCGGTGTTGCCATGTTTAGAAATGCGCTGAAACAACTGAAATAACTGAACCGGAAGATGTGATATATATGGACGAAGAAACCACCGCAGAACAAACACAAGCACGCCCAATGCTTCATCTGGGAGAGCTTGCCCCTGATTTTGAGGCGGTGACCACACACGGACCAATAAAACTCTCCAACTACAAAGGAGAGTGGGTGATCCTCTTCTCGCATCCGGCAGACTTCACACCGGTCTGCACAACAGAGTTCATGGGCTTTGCAAAGATGAACCCCGAACTTGAGAAGCGCGGCGTCAAACTGATCGGACTCAGCGTTGACAGCGTCCACTCACATATCGCATGGGTGCGGAACATCGAAGAGAAAATGGGCGTTAAAATCCCGTTTCCAGTGATTGCAGATCTTAACATGAATGTCGGGACGCTGTACGGAATGATCCACCCGGGACAGAGCGCAACCGCCGCTGTGCGATGCGTCTTTGTGATTGATCCCGACCAGATCCTGCGGGCAATGATCTACTACCCGCTCTCAACAGGACGGAATATGGATGAGATCCTTCGGCTCGTTGACGCCCTGCAGGCAGCAGACAAGCACGGGATCGCAACACCTGCCGACTGGAGACCCGGCGACCCGGCGATTGTGCCGCCACCTGCAACAACAGAAGAGGCAGAAAAACGGCTTACCGAGGGTTATGACTGCACAGACTGGTATTTCTGCAAGAAAACAATTTAAAACAAAAGAGGTGAGACTAAAATGGCTGAATACAGATGCAAAAACTGTGGATACGTTACCGACGCTGATGAAGCGCCGGAGGAGTGCACAGTCTGCAAGCACAAAGACTCGTTTGAGAAGATCAAGGACTGATACTGACGCACTTTAAGATGGAGCGAGGGTCATGACCCAAACTCCATTCTTCATTTTTTCAGGTGATTTAACAGCCCAATCATCACACATCAGCGCTGCCTGCTGCAGCAAAGAGGTCCATAACTTTATCCGGGGTGATATCCGGACCGTGGAGTAACCTAAGTCCAAGAAAATCTTAAGTGCGACCTTTTCGACTTCGGATTCTGTTATTGCAGGAGTCATAACTGACGGATTCTATCAATTTCCGGTATTTTATCAAAGTCGCTGTCAAAGGAGAGTATTTTCTTGATCTTGTGTTTCTTCATTATCTCGACAGATGCCGCGTCAGCCAGCGATATTGAGCCGTCGTACATAAGAAAGGTATCCACTGCTTTTGCGAGCATTGTCACGTCCATAAATGTTATTTTGCAGTTGTCCGTAAAATATTCATAAAGAATCTTGCCCGTCTTTCCACCTTCCAGCGACCCTGCCAGCGTGACGCTTTCACTTACGATCAGGTCAGACCATCATCATCATCATCATCATCATCGGCTCGTTAATTGTTGGAACGAGTTTCAGTGCGTCTTTATGCCACAGATCCCTCTCTTAATAGGGCGATAAAATAGGAGGAGTTTGCGAAGATCATTTAAGTCCCTTCTGGATCATCTTCTTGGATTCAACCACGTCCCCTCCGGATTTTACTATGCCTACTACATCCTGCAAGGTTCTTTTTTTCTTGGTTGCACCAGTATTCCCTGATCGCAAATGTTTCAATTCCATTGGAATTGTATGAACGGGTTCAAAAGAAACATCCCCTGTAATGTTAGAAGGATTGGCGGATCACCTGTGGACCCGGCACAAATTTTTCTGTTCCCAACCTTAACTCCGACTGAATAGGGAATAAGTCACATCCAACCACCCTATAACGTACTCCTTTTCGCAAATTGAACCAACGTGAGCACCGATACCTTTATTATAACCTATTCCCTATATACCGAATATGGAGCAATGGGCCAAAGAATGGCGGGAAGAGCAGAGGGCTAAGGGTGTGAAATGCCTCGAGGTGAAGATGCAGGGGAATAATCACTATGTTTATCACTCAACCAGTTATTGGGATAAAGAACTCAAGAAACCAAGGAAAACATCAAAATATCTTGGAAAACTTGATCAGGGCAAAGGGTTGATCAAATCCGGAACAAGACAGCCCCAAAACATCCGAAACATCACCGAATATGGCAACTCGATGCTGCTCTCTGAAATGATAAAAGATCTCAGCCCCCTATTGAGAAAAGGATTTCCTGACTGCTGGAGAGAGATATCCGCTCTCGCCATGGTGCGCGTCACGGGTAATGTACCATTGAAACGAGTGAATGATGCATGGGAGAAACTCTATGATGCCGAGGATATCAAACCACATTTAAACACGAAGAAACTATCCAAAGTACTCCATACTGTGGGCATTAACCGAGCTGGTCAGAATATCATCTTCAATGAACTTATAGACCTTAGTAAACAGCTTGTTTATGACCTGAGTTCGGTGTTCTCGCGCTCTATTAACATCAGTCAGGCTGAGCGGGGTTACAACAAGGACAAGATACAGGTGCCGCAGATCAACCTTGCACTCCTTTGCAGCGCCGACTCGGGACTGCCAACAATGATACGATCACTGCCTGGCAGCGTGAAAGATATATCAACCCTGTATCACTCGATAAGTGAGCTCAATCTCCGTGGAAAGATCCTCGTCCTTGACCGAGGTTTCTTCTCTATAGACGTTGTGAAGTTCCTGGGTGGTAAGCACATCTGTTATGTACTTCCAACCCGGAGAAACAGCCATTTCTATGATACGCGCATCCACCTTACCGGACACCTATACTATCACAATCGCCTGATTCGGTACGGGAAGCGGAAGTCCGACAAATTCTACCTCTACTTATTCGAGGATCAAGACCTCATGCTGGAAGAACGCAAGACTCTGTACAAGCGACTGGATGATGGCAAGATCAACAAGAATAAGCTCCGAGAGCGTATGAAAAAGGCAGGAAAGATCCTGATCCTCTCAAACATGGATGTTGATGGGACTGAAATATATGAACTCTACAAGGGACGTGAAACAGTTGAAAAAATGTTTGATACATACAAAACAGTGCTTGAAGCTGATAAAATATATCTACAGGATGATGAAAGTGTCTTTGGGCACGTGTTCATATCATTTCTATCCCTCTACATCCACTGCAAGTTGGAGCAAATCCTGAAGAAGGGCGAGTTGAATCGCACGATAACTCCGGTTGATCTGCTGTTCAAATACGGCAAGATCTATCACGTAGATCTGGGAGATCAGAGTATGGTAACCGAGGTTCCAAAGAAGGTCAGAGATCTGGAAGATATCCTTGGGTTGAACATATTCCCTAAAGTGGTACGGAGTTAAGGTTCCCAAATAACTATCCCGGATTAGGACACTGTCATCATCATATCCTCATCATCATTCGTGCGCGTTTCTTAGTCAACGGTTAGCTAAACACACGCGAAACTTAAATCTACGAAGACACCAAGAGCATGAAACATGATACGGGTAGCAGTCGGTGGAACGTTTGATCCACTGCATGACGGACACAAAGCACTTCTCAGCAGGGCATGCGAGCTTGGCAGAGATGGTCAGGTTGTGGTCGGGTTGACCTCAAACGATCTGGCAGGCAAGCGATTGCGGGAGGTTGCTGACTATGAGGTCAGGGCGCGTGAACTCATACGGCACATCAGTGACCGATTCGGATTGCTCCCGGTGATCACGGTTCTGCATGATCCGTACGGCACAACGCTGGAAGAACATTTTGATTACATCGTTGTCTCTCCTGAAACACACCACATTGCAGTGAAGATCAATAAACTCCGTGCAGAGCGAGGGATATCACAAATAGAGATCGTTCCGGTATCTTATGTACTGGCAGAGGACGGTATGCCAATTTCTTCCACGCGGATCAAGAACGGTGAGATTGATGCACATGGAAGGTTGATAAAAGATTAATTACAGACAGAGGAACTGATAAAGATGATTCATGAGGTGACTCGATGACCGAAATATCCAGCATGATTATTACACACGCAAAAGCAAGCATTTCGGATATTGAGGGTGCATGGCACGGCACGGTTGAGGCTCTGCTGCATGTGCTGCACTCAAATGAACTGGTGCAGGAGTGCGTGGTGCTGATGACCTGTAACCGTGTGGAAGTGTATGTGGTCTCGCCAAAGGGGAGCAAGGTTCTCTTTGAGTACATGAAGAAAATGGGCGTGCCTGACCGGATCATAGAGTTCAATGACCATGAAGAATCACTGGTACATCTCATGCGAGTTGCGTGCGGGCTTGAATCAATGATTGTTGGCGAGGATCAGATACTCGGTCAGCTTAAGGAACTTTACCACGACGCAAGAGTGGCAGGGGTCACAGGAAAGGTGCTTGACACCGCGTTTGAAAAGGCGATCCATGTTGGTAAACGGGTGCGGTCAGAGACGCGGATCAACAAAGGCTCAGTTTCCATTGGATCGGCAGCAGTTGATCTCGCGGAGGCGGAACTTGGCACGCTGCAGGGAAAAACGGTCGTGGTCATTGGGGCTGGCGCGATGGGGTCGCTTGTTGCACATGCGCTTGCACACAAGGATGTTTCGGTGGTATACGTTGCAAATCGCACTTTTGACCGGGGAGAAGTCCTTGCAAGGGAACTGGGTGGAATCGCGATTCCATACGGTGAAAAAGACCGGTACATCGCATCTTCGGACGTGGTGATCAGCGCAACCTCTGCACCCCACCCTGTGCTAACCGTGGAGATCCTGCGCCAGATTCTGGAAGACCGCAATAACAGTAACAACCACAACGATCCTGAGGGTGGAGGTCATGACCTGTTACTGATTGATATAGCCAACCCGCGAGACATCGAGGACTCGGTAGTCGATTTACCGGGTGTGATACTGCACAACATTGATGGGCTCAAGGCAATCAGCGATAGTAATCTGTACAAACGGATGCAGGAGACCAAAAAGGTAGAACAGATCATAGAAGATGAATATGCCCTACTCACCATACAGTACAAGCGACAGAAAGCAGATAAAATCATATCATCGCTGTACAGCCAGGTTGAGGAACTACGAATCCGTGAACGAGAGCGAGCGATCAACCGGCTCTCTTCAAAGCACACGCTCGGGGATTTTGAGCGCGGCGTGTTTGATGACCTCACACATGCGATTACCAACAAGTTGCTGGCAGAACCAACCAAGACGCTGCGCGATGCGGCAGCCGAGGATGACGCGGATTTTCTTGCGGCAACTGCTGCGCTGTTTCGGCTGGATGAGAAGTGATGCACAACTTTCATGGGTGCAAGAGCAAGGTGAAAGGCGCCTGAAACCCGGGCTATTTTACGGGTACTGCGGCGGATAGATTCTGTAATGGTTGATTTGATTGTGAACACAGGGCAACTACTGCTCACACAACCTAACAGGTGGATTTTTGTTTTTTGCGCCCATTGCGTCTTCTGCGTATGTCAACACATCCCACCGGCACATTAACAAAAAGCTCGTTTTGTGTTGGTGTAAAATATATTGTATTGTAACTACTCAGGTACCTAAAACCACTATCAAAGGACTTCGCTATGCAGGAACCATCCGGGATGCAGTGAATACTATAACCAAACCGGGAATTTAACTAGAGAGTGCGCAGAGGGACGCGGAGGGGAAATAAACGGTTAAACACTCCGCGTTCCTCTGCGCCCTCCGCGGTTATTTTTTCTTACCAGAAAGTACCGAATCGCAATCGGGCGACTAATCA
>RXIK01000154.1 GCA_004211975.1 Methanosarcinales archaeon
CCCTCAAATCCTCATAGACCACCAGGAGATTAACCCCTGAGACCGCAAACTTTGCATATCCTGCGCCGGTATTCTTCACAACCACAGTATAATTGATCCTGCTACTGTTTCCATTCTCAATGTAATTTGTCACATTGTAACAGTATGTGCCACCCGGATAATCATAGGGGTCATAACCTTTCCGATCAGTGTACCGGTCATCCGCAGGTATCGTGCTACCGTCAAAGGTGACCTTAACATCGGCATCCCTGCCAGTGGTGCCCTCCTTGCCCCAGGTCCAGTACACATATAGCCGTGCGTTCCGGGCGGATGCATTATCCGGGAGCGTCAGGTCACACTTAACCACATGCTCATCACCAGGACTCATCTCGCCTGAGTAACTGCTGTTTCCAATGGTGTGCACGACACTGCCATTGACCGTGCCATGCTCAAACGTCTCGATCGAGTCATCACCATAGTATCCCATCCGCTCAACCACGTCAACAGCAAGAATGCCTTCGTTGTTCGTCTCATCCGACTCATTGATCACGCTATTTGCGTCCGCCTTTGCTTTCAGCGTGCACCGGATCGTCTCATCCGGATTCCAGGTGAACTCTGCGGTCATATTTTCGCCTGCGCCAAGATTCGGGATGCTAACCGACCCAATCGGGACGCCATCGGACAGCTCAACAGTAAACGCATCCACGGCATCATAATCACCCTGGTTTCGGACGACAACCTCTATTGTGTTCTCCGTCTCCGCAAAGACCCGGGATCGCGTCCCAATCCTTACAATCACCAGATCCGGCTCTGTGTCATCAGGCGGGGGCGGGGGTGCTGTGCCGTTTCGGAGCGCAAGCACCGCAACAAACGGGTGAACCGTTGTTTCATCACCCCGCCCAAACAACAAGGTATTTCCCGACCTGTCAAAGTGAGAAGCGACATCGAACGTCTTAAGATCAAAGTTGTAAGCAGTGTCACCCATGCCATCCGCCACATCATCATCCCCGATCTGACCCCCGTTCAGGTAGAGATAATCCTTCTCTCCTGCGCTTCCACACAGATACCCGACAAACAGGCTTGCATTCAGATAGGTGGACGTTGCAGCAGAGAAAGAAGTGACACAGGAATCATGCGGCGTATTATGGTTCAGGTTCTCGTGTCCATCATTAATCCAGTATTCAACTTCTGACACCTCCTCGCCGCCCTCGTTTCCACCTTCATAAACCGCAACAAGCGTGATTCCATATAGCCTGCCATCAATGCTGCCCGCGGTGGTGACTGTCACAGTGTTGGCTCCAGCCGTAAAACATGATTGTGAAACATTATACCTCACAAGATACACCCCGTAGCCGGTGCACATCACGTTTGAGTTAGTGTCCGCCTTTCCCGCAAGATTCAACGTCCCAAGAGTCTGCCCATTAACCATGGTCTCAACCGTTCCGGTGTAATCCGGGTTTCCACCCCAAATACCAACATATAAGCAGGCATAGACCACGTCACCAGGCACACTAAAACTCTGAGTATATGGCACCTCATCAACACAGCCATGCCCACCATCCACATAGACACCACCAGAGACCGTGCCATGTTTCACGGGGACAACGGGACCGCCATCAAACTTGTAGTCCGCTCCTGCCGGTAGGAGCTGGGCAAACAGCAGAATGCAAAGTAACAGGTATCTGAATGTTGTCATGGCTTTGTAGCAACCCGAATAATTTTTTATGTGTGCTGCGGTGTTCGCTCACCTCTTCGCCTGATTTCACGGGCATAACCAGAGGCGCGTATGGCTTTACTTATGATCTGCCTATGTATCCACATTCCACAAAATAGTGTTATCGGATATGATAATAAAACTAACTGATTACACCCACACACAAACGCATAAAATGACAATTAAGATCATGCGTTGCGTGGAGACTTTTTATTATTTTCTGGTTACCCGGGGTTGTCTTGTGTAAGCACAACTGATAAAATTGAGCGCTATCGATCTGAAAAGTCATTTATATCGTTAATCCGTGAAATCAGTGTTCATCTGTGGCTAAAAGTTTTATTTGCCACAGATTAACACGGATTCCACTGATTTCGGAAGTCATATCATGCCACTGTTTGCAGGATTGGCATCATGTTGTTCAACCGACCAGAACAAATTAAAAAGTCTCGTTGCGTGCGTGTCTTTTCAGTGATTGGGCGCCCGCTTCCGCCTTTCACACCTCACTTCAGAACGTACGCCCCACCCCGCTCATTCGGAAACGAGACCCAGTTGAAGAGCAACACCGCATCGCCGATATCCACAGCACCATCGCCATTGACATTCGCATTCTCCAGCTCGGCAAGTGCATACGTCGTCTCCCGCTCGTCCTCAAACGAGACCCAGTTGAAGAGCAGAACCGCATCGCCGATGTTAACCACACCGTTGCCGGTCACATCGCCCGGGTTTCTTTCCGCGGTTATAGGGATACTCCACGTCCACGTCTGCATATCAGCCCCATTCGCATTTGCAACGACTGCCGACACATTCCAGACACCGATGGCTGCACTGGTGTTCGTGTAGTTAGCCTCGGTCACACCAGCATTCGTAGCTACCACAACACCGTTGATCAGCCAGGTCACATCAACAGTCTGGTCGACTGTGATGCCAAACACCCTCGTTGCCCCTTCCATGTCGCTTACTATGGCTGGCGGTGCAAAGGACAGTATGTTTGGTGGTGAGGATGATGCAGCATGTAGCATCGGTGCAAACACACCGAAACCCGTGATATTCACGCCAACAACGTTAGCTGCGGTATTTAGATGCTGCACCCCCGAATCATCATGCCAGATGCCGTCATAACTACACACAACGAGGCTTGATTCGTTCAGACCGCCGACATCATCGTTAGAATAGCTGAAGTTCAGGAACAGCCAGGCTCCAACGCTCTGATTCATGACATTGATGAACTTGCCAATACTCTGCCGTCCTGCAGGGTCAGCCGCTGGCGAATCCACGCCGTTAAGCGAGACATCCCCACCATACGTGAAGGATACCGTTGCGTCGTTGAGTGTGTTGTCCACAAAAGTCGATTCCGAAGACGCAATGCAAAGATCCCAGCCATCCACTGTGTCCACGGTGTTTTCTGTGAGCGTGTTATGATCGCTCGAAGATAGTAAACAGATGCCACACAAAATGTTCGAGTTCACTGTGTTGTTTATGAGCATGTTATAGTTGCTCAAAGACTCAAGGCAGATGCCACGCCAGATGTTTGAGTTCACAGTGTTGTCCGTGAGCATGTTGTAGTTGCTTGAACTATGCAGGTAGATTCCGACCATATTCGAGTTTACAGTGTTGTTTGTGAGTGCGTTATCGCTCGAAGACTCAAGGTGAATGCCACGCCAGATGTTTGCGCTCACAGTGTTGTTTGCAAACATATTGTGGTCGCTTGAATTAAGGTAGATCCCGACTCCATTCAAGTTCACTGTGTTGTCAATGAGTGCGTTATCGCTCGAAAACTCAAGGCAGACGCCACCATAACCATTTCCTGATACGGTGTTGCCTGTAAGCGTGTTATCACCCGAATTATGGAGCCGGATGCCGTATCTATTAGAGTTTACTCTGTTGTCGTGAATACTGCAGCGATCCGCATAATCAAGATAAAATCCAGCTCCGCAACTACCCATAGCCCCGCTCACCGCAAACCCGGAGATATTCACCCGATTCGCAGACACTCTGAAGACCGGGTCATTCATCGATCGTGCAATCACAGTCACAACATCTGCACCTTCACCATCCAGAGTAAGTCGCTTGTTCACAGCTACATTCCCGATATAACTACCATTCCACACAAAAATCGTGTCGCCAACATCTGCACCATCCACAGCAGCCAGTATCGGCACATCATCCACATTAAACACACCACCCACACACCACCAGCCAGTTTCGTTCACATATAGCTGAGTTGCACTTGCTGTGCCACAAAACAGAAGCAACAGTGCAAGCGTGAGCGTGATGCCACCTAACCTGCCCACACCATTCCCTTTTCCGGTCCTATAGATATTAGCCCGTGTACCTATAGGAGTAGTCAACCAGTGATTATGCATACGCACAAAAGCACGCAACTCTGCTCGAAGATCAATACGAGACCCAGTTCTCTGATTATACAAGTTCATACTCACACTCCGCACGTGATGTTGTCGTGCACGATAATAAAACTAACCGACCACACCATCTCACAAGGATTTAGAGACTTTTTAATTTGTTCTGGTCGGTTGAACAACATGATGCTAATCCTGCAAACAGTGGCAGGATATGACTTCCGAAATCAGTGAAATCGGTGTTAATCTGTGGCAAATAAAACTTTTAGCCACAGATGAACACTGATTTCACAGATTAACGATATAAATAACTTTTCAGATCGATAGCGCTCAATTTTATCAGTTGTGCTTACACAAGACAACCCCGAGTAACCAGAAAATAATAAAAAGTCTCAGGATTTACCCAGGTATCACTTCAGAACATACGCCGTTCCCCGCTCATTCGGGAACGAGACCCAGTTGAAGAGCAACACCGCATCGGCGATGTTAACCTTATCATCGCCGGTCACATCCGCACCGTCCACACGGGTGAGCGCGTACGTCGTTCCCCGTTCATTTGGAAACGAGACCCAGTTGAACAGTAAGACCGCGTCACCGATATTCACATTACCGGGGTTCTTGCTAAGGCACCCCCTGCATACAATATGATCTTATCTTCGGTTTCGTTCAAAGTTTTCGATTCCCATGTTGCTATCACTGCACCAGTCGCTTCACTATATTGTGTAATCGAAACAAGTTGAACATCATGATATGTGCGGTCGCCGATTGTCCCAGAAATTATCGTGCGACCAACGATATCATTCTGTAAGGAAAAACCATTGTGAAACAAATCCTCGTCTATAAGCCTATTATTTTTTGACAGTTGTAACCGTACCGAATCATTATAATACACTTCAATGGCGGTGAGATTGTACGCATCCTCGAGTTGCCACGATTCATTGCTTGGGTTTACAAGTAAACTTCCATCGATCTCAGAGTACTGGGTTGTGTATCTTAATTGGACGAAGTTGGTATCTGTGCCACGGAAAACCGCATCAACGTATGTACTGAAAATCAGCGCACCTGTTACGTTATGGTATCTAAACCATCCATTCTGATCACTAATTTCATCCTTCACAACCACACCATCTTTTGATAGTGCCAGCCAGACCTTGCCCCCTTTAAGATCAATGTCCT
>RXIK01000037.1 GCA_004211975.1 Methanosarcinales archaeon
CTTTCTTTCTTCAGATACACCTCTGAAACATGAAAACTCTTATCTTTCAAAAACCGGAACCCCCGCTCGACCGTGCTCTGACTTTTGTAATATGACAGGATTTCATCAGCCGTAAGACCAGTATCATTAGCTGCCAGGATAAATCGCCCTAGTTTTTCGCGTTTTCGCGCAATTGCCTGTGCATCCACCACAATCTCGGCTTTAACCGAATACTGTGTCTCAAGCTCCTCTCCTTTCTTTGGTCTTCCTCTTTTACCGTTCATCCGGCGTGATTTCGTTTCTATTGAGAGTTCTTCGAACTGATGCCCTTGGTGTTTGGAAAGCCATGCATTTGCAGCCCTCTTCGCATCTTCATAGCAGGCATACTTCATTTTTTTCAATTTATTAAGTGATTTCTGTGCAGCCTTAAGATTCTTTTTGAGATTTTTGTCAGAAGTCTTTTCTTTCCGTTCATTTCCATAGGTGATTGACATGTACGTGCGGAATGTCAGTTGCAACTCTAATTATGGGGGGAGCCATCTATGTTTCGCCGAAAACCAATTAATGCATGATCGGAAAGTTTGGGGGCGCACCAACTGCACTTTTACAACGATAGTTATAATGTGGGGAACTGCGAAAGTAATGGTATTAAGTAGGGACTGTTTACAGGTATACTAATCAGGGGGCAAATTTGAAATGGCATCATCAGACACAACTAATCAATCAATACAACAATTACGTTACAATCTGGAGAGGGCGTATGGGGTTCGGATATTTGACGGTTCGGTCTATGCGGCGCGTATCCCTAAGCAATATGCCAGGGAGTTTGATGATGTTGATTCTACGAAGATCGTTATGTTCATGCGCACACATCTGCCCAGATCAAAACTGGTTGGTGTTACTCATGCATACATTATTGCGGACGATGATCATCTGGCGGTTGACCCGGAAAAATTATTTGATGATGTTTATAGTGCAAAGGCTGGTCCCGTTCGAGAACCTGCCAGGAAAAAGCCGATCAGCGATGGGGTGGTGGCTGGAGCGGTAGAAGAGTCTAAAGCGGTTGAAGTAGTTGGACCTGAGGTGGGGGTTGCAGCGGTCGATGCTATCGAAAACATTGAAGATATTGACCTTAGCGATACGGATTCTGTGTTGAAGACGATAGAATCAACAATCAATTCAGAAGAGCATGAAGAAATTGAGCGACTACGAAGAAAAGCGAAGAAAGATGTGATAGAGGATTCTGATGAACAGAATGTGGTTGCGGCAGAAGAAGAGGTTGAGGAGGTTGCTCCAAGTCACAAGATCATCGCAGAGGATGCAGAGCAAGGCATCCACGTAATTCTTGAACATTTCGCACGTAAAAGACAGAAAAAGATTTCAACAGGGAAACACACATCAGGCAGGCGTGCAGAGGTTCTGACACTGTCAAAGCGCGGTAGATATGTTAAATACCGTGTGCCGGGCAGCAACGAGAAGCCAAGCGATATTGCACTTGCTCCAACAGTTCGTGCGGCGGCGATGCATTCGGACGGCAAGGATTTTGTGATTCGGCAATCAGATATCCGGGAAAAGGTGCGACGCAGGCGTGTTGCAACCTTGATCAGTGTTGTTTTCGATGCGAGCGGTTCAATGAACGATCTTAAGAAGACGAGCGTCACAAAGAACGTGGTGCTTGCGCTGCTCCGTGATGCTTATCAGCGCAGGGACCGGGTGTCGCTGGTCACCTACTCTGGCAGAAGTGCAGAGGTAGTTCTGCCGTTCACCTCATCGGTTGAGCTCGCACGGAAATATATTGATCATGTCCCGTTTGGAAGCACGACGCCGCTTGCATCCGGATTATTGCTTGGTATGCGGGTCTTACAGGCTGAAAACAAGAAGGAGCCATCCGCGATACCGATACTTGCACTGATTACTGATGGAACTGCAAATATGCCGATGGATGTCGGAGGAAACATCGAGCGTGAGATCTCAAACATCTGCCGCCGTCTGTATGCGGGGCATGTTAATGCGCTCGTGATCGATATCAGCGAGGACGGAGCAGAGCTTGCATCAGATATTGCAAGCGCATGTAACGGCAGGTACTATCATCCATCGCAGATGAGCCAGCAGGCGCTATATAATGCGATCAAGCGCGAGCAGGAGAGCGCAATGGACGTGCGGGGCGAGGTGCTCTGAAAAATGTGTTTCCACTAGCGGCATGTGCACTGCGGAGATGGGCGACGATATACTTTTTGTAAATAAAAAACAGGAGATGCGGGAGATGAGCAAGAATCATCCATCCCGCATCTCACATCCCATATATCCGGCACTACCAGTCACACTTCGATCTTGTCAGCCGCCGCATGCAGGATCATCAGCGCATTAAGTGAGGTGACCTTACCATCTCCAGTCACATCTGCGACATCCACCCATTCGCCGTAGGCAGCCATCTCAAGTGTAATCGTGGCATCTGTCGTTGTGATTACGCTATCCCCGTTCACATCACCATTGAGCGAAGGTGACTCTGTCTCAAAGAGCTCATCCATCGGCAAACACCTGAATTTGTCCTTGATTTCCCGCCTGGTTAATGCAAACGCTTTCTTCTCATCCGGTGTTGCGGTTCCTGCTCTGCACATTCTACGAAGATCCGGGAGCTCATCAGGGAGAACACCGTCCTTCACACTGACTGTAACAGATTCTCCTGTTGACTTTCTCGTGAACGTGTACACAAAGTTCTCTTCCGTGAGGTTCATCGGGTCTGTTCCCACCGGCATCTTAACAACGTAATCCGCAGTTGAACTTCCGAGGATGTATAGGAATACCGCCTCCTGTGCTTCGGATGGGTTCGCGCTCACGATTTCAATGTCGTTTCGATCTGTTCCGACATGTTCATCTGATAGTGCGAGCTGGGACGCTCTGAATGCGAGCGCAACGCAACATGTCGTGTTACCATCGTAACTCGCCGCAGCACCCTTGATTGTGATGTTCACGGTCTCGCCACTCTCGCGGTCATAGACAGGGAACGCAAGGTCTGTAAACTCCGCGCTTGCCTTAATCTCAATTAGGTCCGTGATCTTTGGGTGTGGCAGGAGCGCATCGCCATCGTAGGCGTACGTCAGGTTGGCAAGTTCCACCTGCGGGATAAACGTCCCTGTGAAGAAGCCTGGACTTACCATGAACGGGACAACCAGCGCATCGGAGGTTGTGGACACGTCTTCAACGACTGCTCTTGTCTTAATGTCCGGATGGAGTGTCTTGTTGTGGAATAAGAACGAGTAACGCACACCCGCAAGATCAAGCGCAGGTTCTTCGCCGCTCATGAACCTCAGCCTGAGATCAACCTGTTCTGCGAGCGACATAGAGTCATTGATCCACCCTGCAATGTCGGTCTCGTTATCTGCGCCGTGCGCAACAAGAACAACAGTCTCGTTAGCCGGGTTTGTGGAAAGCGCCCGTGCTCGGTCGGCAAGAATCTCGCCAACGAGCCAGTGGTCATCGATCGCTCCGGTGAGCGTGATCGCGGCACTGGACTTAACCGGCACAAGTTCCTCTTCCTCATCTTCGCCGGGATGTCCTGCGACAGCCACTCTTGATATGAAGTACTTGCCGTCTTTCTGAACAATCGACCGCAGAACCTCTTTTTCGCTGGCAAATGTGGTAACGCCTGCATGCACCTCATTGCTGCGCATAACACCCATTTCGGATGCGCTATGTGCGCCATGCCCGCCACTTGCATCGTGTGCACCCGGAAGCGAGTCCCGCAGTCCGAGCAAGTACTCGACCTCAGCAATGTGATCGCTATGCGACGATATGAAGAGTGGAACTGCGATTATCTTCTCAACACCGTGTTTATCGAGCCTGTCGACAGCGGCGTTGATTGTCTCGCCGGGCACAAACTCAAGGAACCCGAGTTCCACAGGGTACGGCAGGTCAACGTTGTGGGCTGCTGCCCGAACCGGAGCGCACCACGTCTCACGGGGGCTGCCGTGTGCAACAACAAGGATTCCCGTATCAAACTTGCTGTACATAACCTCTGAATCAAATAGCTCGCAGGCAGGCAGGTACATGAGCCGCGCCTTAAGCTCGTCCTTGATCAGTTTGAACACCTTAATCTCGTTTGGTGTCGCGGTCTTCGCCCGAATCTTCTTTCTGAGTTCCAGGAACTCACCAGGGATAACACCCTCCTTCACGCGGACCGTGACAGAGTCTCCTGTTGATTTCCGGACAAAGGTGTAGACATAGTTCTCTGCTGAGAGATTCGTTATGTCTGTGCCCTCCGGCATCTCAACCACATAATCATCGGTTGAGTTCTCCAGGATGTAGAGGAACGTTGCCTCGTGTCCGTCAGACGGATGAGCGCTTGTGATCTCAAGATCGCTTCGAGGGACACAGCCCCAGATATCAGACAGTGCGAGCTGGGACGCTCGCCATGATGCTGCAACAGATGGACAGAGCTTGCCACCATCATGCATTGCCGCAGCACCCTCAATTATCAGTTCAACGATCTCACCACTCTCACCATCGTAGACCGAGAATGACAGGTCGGATACCGCCTCGTACACCGAGATATCGATCCACTCCGCAAGAGCCGGGTGCGATGCAAGCGTTTTCTCGCTGTCATAGGTGTATGTGAGGTTCTCAAGCAGTGCTGGAATCTTTGTGTTCGTGTTGTAGCCATGACTAAGGAACAGCGGCAGGACAACAGGCATCGATGTGGCTGATATATCTTCGACAACCGCTCTTGCTGCAAGCTCCGGGTGAAGCGTCTCATTCAGTCTTGCAAGAGAATGGCGTGACCCCCCAATATCAAGATTATGGAGGTACCTCAACATGAGAAGCGTCTGATCTGCAAGTGACGCACCACTTAGGTTCCATCCCGTAAATATCTCCTCGTTGTCACTCACGCCGTGCGAAATAGTAACAACTGTCTCGTTACCTGGGTCTTCGCTCAAGTTTGCAGCGTGATCAGCAAGAATACTACTGATTATCCAGTGATCATCCATTGCCCCAGTAAGAGTGATGTTTGCCGTGGTGTTCACCTGAACAAGATCCTCCTCGCCAGGGATTGCATCTCCCAGTCCGAGAATGTACTTAATCTCGCTGATGTGGTTGCTGCTTGACGAGACAAAGAGCGGTACTGCGATAATCTCGCTTACACCGTGGCTGTTGAGTTTATCGACTGCATCCTCGATTGATTCACCAGGAACCTTCTCAAGGAACCCGAGTTCCACAGGGTATGGCAGGCTCACGTTTGCAACGGTCGCACGGACCGGTGCACACCATGACTCGCTCGAACTACCATGTGCAATTATGAGAACTCCCGTATCGGATTGGGCGTGCTCGACCACCTCTACCTCAAATAGCTCGTCCATCGGCAGATACAGGAACCCGTCCTTGAGCTCATCTTTAATTAGTTTGAACGCTTTCTTCTCGTCCGGTGTTGCGGTTCCTGCTTTGCACTTCTTTCTGAGATCAAAAAGCTTATCCGGGAAGACCTCATCCTTCACGCGAACCGTAACCGAGTCTCCTGTTGATTTGCTCGTGAAGGTGTATACATAGTTCTCTGTTGTGAGGTTCTTTGGGTCTGTTCCCTCCGGCATCTCAATCATGTAGTCTGCGGTTGAGTTATTCAGTATGTACAGAAACGTTTCCTCGTGTCCATCAGACGGATGAGCGCTTGTGATCTTAAGATCGCTCTGGTCAACATCGCCCCAGACCTCTGAGAGCGCAAACTGCGATGCTCTCCACGCAACCGCCACACATGGACAGAGCTTGCCGCCATCGTGACCTGCTACTGCCTCTTCGAGCGTCAGTTCAACGATCTCACCACTCTCACCGCTGTAGGCTGAGAATAACAGATCGGATACCGCCTCGTACACCGAGATATCGATCCACTCCGCAAGAGCCGGGTGCGTTGCGAGCGTTTTCTCGTTATCGTAGAGATATGTGAGGTTCTCAAGCAGTGCTGGAATCTTTCTCTTTGTGTGGTACCCCGGACTTAAGATACGCGACAGGACAATTGGCGTTGAATCACTTGATATATCTTTGACAACCGCCTTTACTGCAAACTCCGGGTGGAGTGTTTCGTTTAAGTTTATGAAGGAATAACGCACGCCCTCGATATCGAGGTTGTGGAGATGTCTCAACCTGAGAATCGTCTGTTCAGCAAGCGACGCACTGCTTTCATTCCATCCTGCAAATATCTCCTCGTTGTCACTCACGCCGTGAGCAACGAGAACAGCAGTCTCGTTACCTGGGTCTTCGCTCAGGTCTGCGGCGTTATCCGCAAGAATACTGCTGATTATCCAGTGATCGTCCATTGCAGAGGTGAGCGTGATGTTTGCCGTGGTGTTGACCTGAACAAGGTCATCCTCGCCAGGGATCGCATCTCCCAGTCCGAGAATGTACTTAATCTCGCTGATGTGGTTGCTGCTTGATGAGACAAAGAGCGGTACTGCGACAATCTTACTCACGCCGTGGCTGTTGAGTTTATCGACTGCATCCTCGATTGATTCGCCCGGAACCTTCTCCAGAAATCCGAGTTCCACCGGATACGGCAGGCTCACGTTTGCGACGGTCGCACGGACCGGTGCGCACCATGACTCGCTCGAACTGCCGTGTGCGATTATGAGGACGCCGATTCGGGTCTGGTTGGTGTCTGAATCGATGCCGGTTATCGACTCGCCGGCATTGGCATGCCAGTTTGCTGAAGATATGTCTGCACCCGCGATTCCCACGCAGGTGATCATTACTGTAAGCAAAATAACATTTACATTAATATATTGTTTTGTTATGTCTATATTCCTCCTGATATTGCATCGAGTATATGCCCCGAGCGTTCCAATGGTGGTAGTTAGGCATATAAATACCATACCCTAATAATATTAGGTTTTGGATCAAAGACCTAATAAAAGTAGGCTTTGGATCAAAGACCTAATAAAAATAGGCTTTGGATCAAAGACCTAATAAAAGTAGGCTTTGGATCAAAGACCTAATAAAAATAGGTTTCCATAATTTCCTCTGCAAAATATCTATCAGACAGGAATGCAGGCATAAGAATCTCAACAGCCAACATTTCTCCAACATCCTCAAATACAACGTATGAATTTAGCGCACGCTAAAACCACGAGATTAACACAGAAATCTTGTGGAAATCTGTGTAATCCCGGGGTTAGCTAAACACGTACGTTCATTGTGTTTCCCTCCGGCTCCCCTGCCCCCACCACTCCCGCACCCTCTCCTCCAGAACCAGAATCGCAGGAACCATGAAGAGCGCTGCAAAGAAGCAGAATATCACGCCAAGTGAGAGCGTTCGCCCGAGCCTATCAACTGCAAGAAGCGACGCAAGCGTGAGCGACGCAAAGCAGACCGTGGTTGTGGCTGTGGCTGAGAAGAGCGAGTCTCCGACGTTTGTGACAGCGATCACGACTGCATCCTCGATTTTATGGAGCTTTCGCTCTTCTTTGATCCTGTGAACCAGGTGGATGCTGTAGTCGATCCCGATTCCCATGACCATCGTGAATATTGTGACCGAGAGCGGAGTAAACGGCAGATCAATGAGTCCCATCGTGCTGATCGTCCAGACGAGAGCCAGAACAATTGGGGTGATCGCGATGATGCCGACGAGTGCCGACCTGTAGAAGAGCGATGCCACAACAAAGACCAGTATGAACCCGACAATTGTCGTGAAACCCATCTCAGCCTCCATCTGCTCACTCATCGCAGCATCCATCACCCCTATTCCTGTGAGATGTACACTCACACCATCCGGAAACGAGACAGTTCCTACTTCCTGCTTGATTGTGGGAATATCAACAGCTTCTATTGACGTTCCAGCTACATCGAATCTCATAACCGAATAATCCCTGTTAAAATTCGATCTAATTCCCGGGTTCTCTTCTATTATCTTCTTGCTCGTGTAAAGTGTCTGCGGCAGATGCCCGTTGTTTGCAGCGATCATCGCAAACGTGGCAGAGTCCACGGTCTCAACAATCTCTGTTGCGCTGAAGACCATTGCGAGCCTGTGAACCGACCCGAGCACCAGAGGGTCTGCGAGATCGCTCACGGTCTCGGTGTTGTCAAGGGTGATTGCAACGGTCACAGTGTCGGTTCCCGAGTAGTCAGACCACATCGACTGAAACGCCGTGATTATGGCGCAATCATCAGGTATCCAGTTCTCGTTTGACTCGTCCATCCGTGACTGGAATGCATTCGGCGCAATTGCTGCTGTCAGGGCAAGAGCAATCACAATCACGAGAACCGGCGACCGTGCCTGAAAGAGCGCGAGGTGCCGGAGAGCATGCCTGACAATCCCGTCGCCACCTGCAATGCCTGCGCCATTCGTAGCGCAAGCCGCCCGTTCTTCGGTGTGCTTGAACGCCGCACCCATGTACCGCTTCTCAAGGACGAGAAGCGGCGGAAGAATAATCAGAACCGCGAGAAACGCGTACCCGATTCCTGTTGTCAGCAAAAACCCCATCTTCGCGTTCATCGGCATCTTACCAAACGCCATCGCAATGAAACCAGCCATCGTGGTTGCGGCACTCGCAAAGAGCGGGGGCGCAATCGTTGAGACCGATTCTGCAAGCGGGAAGTCATGATCCTCCCGGAGCAGCTCAAAGAACCGGTGCGTGATGTGGATGCTGTAATCAATCCCCATCCCAACAATCATCGCGCCAAGACCAACCGTGATGGATGCAAGTTCAATTCCAATATACCCCATTGATCCTGCGGTCCAGATCACCGATACAAATACTGGAATCAGCGATAAAAGTGCAGTTACCGGGTGTTTAAGCAGTCGCCAGAGGATGAGCCAGACAAAGATCATGGAGAACGCCATCGTCACCAGCAGATCGCTTGCAATCAGGCTCATAATGAGGTTCATCGTTGAAGGCGTGCCCGAAATGATCGCTTTTATGCCGATCGGGGTGGGAGTCTGGTCGATGTCATTATATATTTCTTCTTCAAGGTCTTCTACTAAATCCATGTCGCCGTTGATGTTTGCGTCGATGTAGACAACAGTTGAACTGTATTCCCGGTTCACAAATCGTCTGGACGCTTCAATTTCCGCAACCTCCCGTATCACCGCCGGGTCAGTCGGAATCTCGCCGTTGTTTGCAGCTTTCAAGATGTCTGCGAAACTTGAGATACTCTCGATGTTCTTCTCCGCTGCAATCGATTTTGAGAGCGTGTCAAGATACCCGGCTACACGCGGGTCGCGGATGTCTGTCACGGCATTAGGGTCGTCACAGTCATAATCAAGCTCAATTAAAAGGAGCATAATGTCTGTCGACCCAAAATCGCTTGATAACAGGTTTTGAGTCCGGATGCAGTCCGTATCATCGGCGAGCATCCCCTCAAACGCAGGATCCAGACGCACAGTGAGGGCACCGTCTGCCATGACTGCCGTTACGATTAAGACCACGAGCAGGATCAGTACCGGATACTCTTCTTGCAGATTAGCGAGATTTCTGATCTGTTTTTTTGTGTTCATTGGTTGCGTGCCTGTATTTATTATGAATACATACGTTCCGGGCGAATGGTGCGAATCCTGAGTCCCACGCCTACAGTTGGTTACTGGTCAGTTCTAACAAGTTCACGATCCAGTAGCGTGTTGATTATCTGCTCCACCGTGCTATGTCTTGCTTCTGCCTGTTTCTCTGCGAGGTGGTATATCTGAGCGTTCACGGGCACCAGGTATGTGCGTTTCTCAATCTCAAACTCCATAGCCTCTTCTTCCAGTTCATCCCAGTAGTCGGCAGCGGAGTGGGAGTCCCAAAACTCACCTGCCACTTCGGCGCTACTAAAGTGCTCTGGAATGTCGTTTTTTCTTTTATTTGCGTTCATAGCTCCTCCTTTCCTTATTATCCATATCACGAGCACTGATAGGCAACACACTGCGAGTTCTCTTCACGATAAAGAAAACCGATAGATGCCGCCCTGCACTGGTTTTACCCAGTGCCAGATATACGTTTCCACCTGCAACATCACCTTTTGCAACACGGTACACCTTTTTCCTGCCATACAACACCTCCTCCACTTCGAAGACAGTTACATGATGTTTATTCTTTATCTTCTCAACGAAATTTCCTTTCCAGATGATTTCATTGATCTTCATCATATACTCCTCTGTAGTAGCATTGGTATATAGATCATCGTCGTCATCGTTTCGACCGTACAAACCGATACCCAGCATACAGAAGCATCAGAACCGCTCCACCAACGAAAATCAGAACCAGATTGCTCTGCTTGGCATTAGCCACTGTGATAGGCACTTTTTTGTCGAACAGATGAATGTCCTCATCTTCAACGCACCTGATCTCGGTGTCCATAAGATATGTTTTGAGTGCAGCATCGTCCTCGACCTCGAATTTGAGCACAGCCTCGCCGATCTCGCCAATATCGAGGTCGCCCACGTAATCGAACGCATTTCCGTTTGAGAAGTCAAATGGCTGCTCGCTTTTGAGCATTGCCCTCACACGAACGCTCTCCGCCTCCTCGCTCCCGGTGTTCTTGATCCGCATAGTGAGCGTCACCATGTCGCCAACTGTGAGTGTGCCGGGCGTAAGCTCTGAAGATACAATCTCAAATAACGGTGTTTTCTTCACCGGAATCCTGAGATCAAGCGTCTCCTCTTTGTATTCATCCGAATCCTTGTCCATGTAGTCAAGCGTGATCGTTGCGATGTGCTCACCGGGCTGCACGCTTTCATCAACGTCGATGTAGAAAACCGCCTGCGAACTTGCGTCTGCCGTAACAGTTCCAAGATTTGCGATGTCAGAGTAGCTGTCTGATGCATCAAATCCTGTTGGGAGCGTGAGCCGTGATTTCACGCATTCTGCATTGCCATCACCGATGTTCTGAATCTCAACCGTGATCTTTGCATCCTCGTCCCCTGGTTTGAGTCGCAGAGGCACGCTATCAATGTCTGCGATCTCAAAATCAACTTTGTCTGATTCGACCTCGATGCTGAGTTCTGTCTCGCTCCACACTGCATCGACGCTGTCCCGGTACTCGACGTTAAGTGTGTTTTTGCCGTCGATTGCGTCCTTATCCACTCGCAATCTGAAATCAAAGATTGCGAAGTCATTCATTGAGAGCATGCCGATCTCTTCAAGACCGGTCTCCCCCGGTTCAAGTGAAAACGGATATTCAGGAACCACTCTTAGCCCAACAGCTTCTGATGGGCTTCCAAGCCCCGGGTTCTCGATCTTAATCCAGACGGTTACATACTCACCGGTGTTTGCCGGGTACGGGTCGTACTTCATCAGTTTCACTGATATCGCTTCTGCTGGTGTCACTGCGAGGCTGAGGATAGCGAGGATGGCGAGTGTGGTCAATGCCGATCGTATTGTTCTTTGTCCTGTCATTTGTTGTTACTCCAGAATTTCCGCTCTTTCTCAGTTTATGTATTATCCTGCATTGTTTCTACCGTGTTTCCGCGGTCCTGCACCACGTAACCAGTTTCTCGACCGGCTCCCGCCCTGTCTGCAGGCTGTTTAGCGGATCGTCCCAATCAGGGTAGCCAACGGCTATTCCGATGATGATTCGCTTTGATTCAGGGATTCCTGTAACTCTTCGCACGCAGTCGGGATATGCGGCTGTGTCACCCAGAATGCAGGTTCCAAGTCCGTATTCCTGCGCTGCAAGAGCTATTGTCTGGGTTACTATGCCGATATCGAAGATGAACCAGCCCGGCGCTGACTTATCCGCAACGATTATGATTAGAGCGGGGGCGTTGTAATTGCTCGCACTCATCTCAAACCAGTTTTGCATCTTGTTTGTGCCCTCTTCGGGTTTGACGAGGTCAAGAATTTGCTTAAAGAATTTTTGCTGCCTCGTTGCGTAAGGTCCTTTCGGGGGTGTCTCGAGCGCAGCTATATCGGGATTGGGCTTCATACCCTCGCGGATATTCGCAGTGGTGGCGTGATTGAGATCCTCCAGCGCATTTCCGGTCAGAACGAAGAACTCCCACGGTTGTGTGTTGGTTGCGGAGGGCGCCCATCTGGCAACTTCCAGGAGTTCGGTTAAGACTTCCTCGGAAACAGGGTCTGGTTTGTACGCTCTGACGCTTCTTCTTGATTTAATAGCTTCTAATAATTCCATTTTTATGTCTCCTTTCTCATGAATTTGTTTGAATGTGTCATTTTTACGCCTTCCGCCCGACATCCAGATCCATCGGTCCCCAGTCTGTCGCAAGCGTGCGTGAACGAACCGACCGGAACCCAACGCGAAGCATCGAATCAGCAATCGCCCCCTGATCAAACCTCATGTCCTGACCCTTCAGCGCAAAAGGCATCATGCTGAGAACCATGGAGTCGGGCTTTGTTCGCTCGTGGGTCAGACCCTCGTGCAAAACCACAAATACACCCTCCGGACTTAAAGAATCGTGAATCTTCGCAATCAGCGAGTCCATCCCATCTCGGGCAAGGCTGAGTGAGCTGCTCGCCCAGATCAGATCATACCCCTCGCCAATGGGATCATGGATAAAGTCGCCCCCCATAACGCTCATCCGATCTTCCATCCCATATTCCTTGATTGTAGTCTCGGCTACCCGGACCATCGCTGGTTTATCGAAGATTGTGCCCGACATATTCGGATGTGCAGCAACAATAGCAATTCCAATTAGCCCGGGACCTCCGCCAAGGTCCAGCATCTTTGTTAGCGTTGGGAACTCCGGAAGCCCTGAGATAATCTCCGGAGCCTGCCGCGCTATCCCTGCCCGCTCGGCGTTTGCCATGGCGGCTGCATACTGTGCCCAGATCTCACCGTCTGCCATGTCCGCTTCAGGCGTTGGCGGCGGGGGACCATATCTCACCAGTTTTGGCAGGTTGTCAATAGCAAAGAACGTCTGTGCAGTGATTGTGAGCATCGATCCCATGAACGTCTGGCTGCCCTCCACAAGAAATTCCTGCGCTACTTGCGTGTTCTGGTACGTGCCATCATTCTTTGTGACGAGATTGCACGCAGCCAAGCCGTCGAGAAAGAGCCTTGTGTTCTCCGGATGGCTGCCGATTGCTGCTGCAACCGTTTCGGCTGATTTGGGTTCGCTCAGGTGATTAAATGGTAAGGCTCAACACATCGCTTACACTTTCTTAAGTGCTCCATAGGCTCAACACATCGTTTACAATTTTGGAGATTTGAGTGTTGAGAAGCCGTGATGCATCGGATGATGTGTCATGGTGAAATCAAACGAGCCGTATACGGAAGAGGAGCAGAAACGCATTAATGCGGTCAATCGATATCAGAGGGGTGAACGCCCCTCCAGAATTTGTGAAAGCGTCGGCAGATCAAGGGTGTGGCTGCGAAAGTGGATCGGAAGATACGACAATTCCGATAAAAATAGTGAAAAGGAGTGGTTTAGGGATAAATCCCGGGCACCGAAGAATGTTCACAGAAAGACGGATCCGGAGATGGAACAACTTGTGGTGAACGCGCGAAAGTCGTTGATAAAGGGGGGAACAGAAGACACGAAGTATCGCTGTATCGGAGCCGTTGAGGTACAATTGCATATGCACGAGCTTGGTCACTCTGAAGATGAGATGCCGAGCCTGTCAACAATCAAACGCATCATTAAAAGGAACGGTCTGGTAGTCCAAAAGAAGAAACGGTACATCAAACGTAAATCCAAGAAGCGGTACACTCTGTTAAGCCCTACTAAAGCTAATGAGGTCCATCAGATGGACTTTGTGGGACCGCGACACATCAAAGGCTACGGACGGATCTTATCCCTGAATTTGATTGATGTTGTTAGCAGCAAGGCACACATCCAGCAGTACGCGGGACAGACTATGGATAATGTACTCGAGTTCCTGATTGGATACTGGACTAACAATGCGATTCCGAATTATCTTCAGATGGACAATGGCGCCTCTTTTATCGGTGATTTAATGCATTCAAAGCATTTCAGCCGTGTCGTGCGGTTATGCCTCCATCTCGGAGTCGAGCCCGTGTTTATCGCGCCGAGTAAGCCGTGGATGAACGGCACAATAGAAGACTTCAACGGGGAGTTCGGAGAGAAGTTATGGGAACAAGAACAATGGACAGATCTGGAACACATTCGGAGAGAGGCGAAAACGTTCCTGATGCGACATAACAACCGCCAGGACTGGAAGCATCGGAAGACCGATTTGGAGGCTGCACCGCAGCGCAGGGTTCCGGAGGATTTTGAGATCAATGTGAATAACCTGCCGATCACAGAGGGCAAAGTGCACTTCATACGGCTGGTGTCGGAGAATGGGACAATTAGTGTGTTGAATGAGGCTTTCAGTGTCGATATATCATTGGCTCACGAGTATGTGTGGGCTACCATCGACACAAAACATGAACAATTGAGGCGAGACTTGTCCAGATTCATGAGTACAAGATTGGTGAGGGTGTGAAGGAGTTCAAGGTACGGTTATAGATAGGAGATGTAAACGATGTGTTGAACCTAAATTGCACTTGGGGTGTAAACGATGTGTTGAGCCTTTTGATGTAAACGATGTATGAGCCTTACCACATAACAATTCTACCATATAGCAGCATCGCGATTCGATCTCTCACATTCCGTGCAACATCCGGTGTCAGGTCTAATAGACAACATGGAGGTGCCGTGCTCGTTCCACATTATCAAGTAGGAGTTTCAGATCCCGGGTCGCATGTGTCAGGCAGCCGCCTGCAGGATCATGAGCGCTTCGAAGGATGCGACATTGCCCTCGCCTTTGCGATCGTTCTCTCCATATATGTTGGTGGGCTGCGATTCCTTTTCGCTTCCTCTTCTGCCTTCCCGATGCTCGCAGACAGCAGAATCCTCTCAATCTCCGAATCATTGTAACCATAATACACAAGCTTACATGCTAACGCCAACTCTGCATCTGAACGTGACCTGTACCCACTCCAATCACCACCGTACAGCCGTTTGAGTTTCGCATCCCGCGACATAAAAGATTCGAGTGTGCCATGCGCAGCGCTTGAACGTGGTTGTGGCTTCAACATGCGATCAAGTTTGTTTATCAACACTCTGCGCTCTTCTTTCTGTTTTTCGTGAACTACCTGCTCCTCAAGCTTCTTCAGAATCGTTGGCATGATGGTGTTTGTAGTGGTGTTCTGCCTGATGCATGTGCAGATGTCTATGTTTGTGCGTGGCTGTTGTGCGATCTTGAGTATGTGGTCGATACCGTTCTGCAGGTCTTCAGTGGTCACAGGTACACAGTACAGTCCGGTCTTCTCGTGTTGTGTGTTCACGATCTTTGATATTCTGCTCACACCGTCCGTGCTGCTGTGATCGATTGTCGTGAGTCCGTATGCTGATTCAACGCGGTTCAAAAACTTCTTAAGCACACCCTTAAAGTTCACAGGATCGATCTGCACCGGCTCAAAGTCGATGTAGAACGCAAATCCCTTGCTGCCACTGAAGTACTGTCTTGTGTGGATTCCTTCATTCTCAAGACCACGATGTAACATGATAGCGTCCTTACATGCGATCTCAAGGTCTTCTTCGCTGTCAAGGTCGATGTAGACTGTGTTCTGGATCGCTGTGTTGTAGTCGATCAGTCGG
>RXIK01000242.1 GCA_004211975.1 Methanosarcinales archaeon
TTGTGTTCTCCGGATGGCTGCCGATTGCTGCTGCAACCGTTTCGGCTGATTTGGGTTCGCTCAGGTGATTAAAGACCTTAAGTTCGATTCCTGCAAGCAGGAGTTTTGATCTGATCGGTGCGATCAGGATTTTGTACAGGTTCTCGAAGCTTGCGTTTACTTCTGGTAGCTGTTTCATAATTTGATCTCCCATTGCCATATTAAATAAATAAAATATTTTTTATGTGATTTTATAAATGAACGTTATTCGTTTTTCTTCCAAAATCTTTAATTCGCGATTCTTCGATCGCTTTCCACCCGTAGTACATGTAGGTCGCCAGATCGACTGCACACTGCACCATCTCCTCGCGGCTCAGGTCATGCATCGTCATCTCGATGAATGTGTTAACCGCAAAAGAGTGAAGCGAGTGCCACAGGAACTCATTAATGCGCCCCCCAGCTTCCGGGTTTGGCAATACACACTTATCGCGTGGGGCAGTTTCATCCAGTTTCCGGATGCAATCCTCCCTGAAGTTTTCCAGGCGCGATCCCTGCGACTTAAAGAGGATCAGCTTCAGATCCTCGTGATTCCGGTAATGAACATCCGCAATCTCCCGATAAAAGTCCAGATGCCATTCATAAGTATAATCCTCACAGCCGTTCTCTGACTGTATTCGGTCGTAATTGGTAAGCGCATTGATCTGATCAACAGCCGGCTTAACGAGAGTGCAGAAGAGATCGTCCTTATTTGGAAAGTACGTGTACAGGTTGCCTGTTGACACGCCTGCCCTCTCCGCTATCATGCGCATCTTCGCTTTTGCGAACCCATGCCCTCTAAACTCCACGCGGGCGGCTTTCAGGATTCGTTCTTTGACCTCTTTCTTCAGCGTCTGCATGATCTGTTACCTATTAATGAACTACGTTTAGTATTATAGGGGTCTGCTACTTAAACGTTAGGATATGCGGAACGCACACCGGATAGTAGTGCAATTTTGATAATTCACTCAAATCTCGCAATCCCCTGGAACGCAATACGCCCCCCATATATTCTTGCCCCTTTTGCCAGCTTAGGGCTTGCCAGAAAACAATCTGTTAAAATTCGTGGCATTCGGCACATTCGTGAAATTCGTGATAAAATCAGCATAAAGGATCACGAATGGCACGAATGAACGAATCGCACGAATGT
>RXIK01000038.1 GCA_004211975.1 Methanosarcinales archaeon
CGAGTTCTTTGGTAAATAACCTGTAATCTGTGTCCATCTGTGAAATCTGTGGCTGACAAAAGTTTTTAGCCACAGATTAACACGGATTACACAGATTTCTCCTACAACTCACTTGAACATATTCGTGGAATCTCGTGTAACTCCGGATGGCGTGACAGTCCCCGTTCCATCAATATCTCCGGAAGAAATCGGTCGCATATTTGTTAGGATTGACGTAACTATCATAAATCACCAATCGCACAAACCTGTTCATAAATTAGTTGGTTAGCTAAACACGCACGTTCCCCTTTTTTTGTCTATGGATGAATGTGAATGGGTTTTTTTGGTATTGCATGTTCTCGATGTTTTTGTGAGTTCTCGCGGAGTTAAAGATACTGACATGTTACGAAAGCCTTAAGTAGTATTCCTCTATGTCACACCTTGTAAACGGCATTGTAACACTGATGCAAGAACAGAATGCGATAATGATTGAAGTATGACAATGAAAACAAGACATAGAATCTACTGTGCTCTGATATGTTTTTCAGTATTCAGTGCATCACGATCGGCAGACTGTAACATAACCACAGTTGACGATGCAAACAGTGATGGCAGGATCCCCACATCAGACCCCATACTCGCGCTCAGAATAGCGGCAGGAAGCATGCCACCGGATACTGAGCGCGCTGATGTGAATTGGAATGGTGATGTTAGCTCACTTGATGCACTCATGATGTTGGCGGTGGTGCAGAAGACCCAGGTCCGTGTCAATGCGCCTGGAGTTGTGTCTGGTGCATTCAATGCCACAATAGACATAGGGAATGTCCCTGATATAGATTCGGGACAGTTTGATCTATCGTTTAATTCGAGCGTTGTGAATGTGACTGTGACTGTGGTCTCTGATGGGAACATGTGCGGCACAACAATACCGACATCTGACTGGTGTTTTATGGATGTGGACATGATCCGGGTGTTGTTTGACCTTTCTGTCGCAGACACGGTGAGCAGGGCAGGATCGCTTGCAACAATCAACTTTGAGATAACCGGATCAGTCAGAGATGTGAGTGTTCTGGACGTATCCAGCGGAGAACTCTTTGATCTCGATACATACGGCGAGAAGATTCCTGTGACATGGACTGACTGCAGGGTAACGGTATGATCAGAACAGCGTGAAAAATTGGAGGATAATGGAATTAAAACCGATTGGAATCATTCACACCCCCTATAAAACAGCGGGGGATGCTCCGTTCCAGGGACGGTCATCCAGTGAAACATGTGAGATAGAGATCTTTGAGGAGTATGAAGCCGGGTTAAAGGATGTCGACCGCTGCACACATCTTATACTTCTTTACTGGCTTGATAGGGCTGGTGATTGTGTTTTACAGACACATACCCCGTATGACACCGATATCCATGGTGTTTTTGCAACACGATCTCCTGCTAGACCCAACCCGATTGGATTTCACGTAACCGAGTTAATTGGGCGGAATGGGAATGTTTTGAAGGTCAGGGGAATCGATGCATTTGATGGAACGCCCCTAATTGATATAAAGCCATATTCCTCCGGAATCGATGCGGTCGTTGATGCAAGCATCGGATGGTTTCCAAACGAGACCCGGACAAAGGGTTATAGAGATGAGATTGAGGGGTTGATTGAAAAAGGAGATCTGCGAGGACTTCTTGAAAAGACCGGTGAATTACACGGACATTTTTGTAGCCATTCGGCATTAGGGGTTAAGGCGGCATATCTTGCTATGCGTGAGTTTGGGGTTGTGAACACCGGCATGGAGGAGGTTGTAGCGATTGTTGAGACCAATAATTGCTTTAGTGATGGTATTCAGATGGTTACCGGATGTAGTTTTGGAAATAACTCATTGATATATAAGGATTACGGGAAAACCGCGGTAACTGTCGCGAAAAGGGATGGTGCAGCAATAAGGATTGCTCTTAACCCCGCTTTTGAGGATTCTCGTGCTGAGAGATATCCTGAAGCAAACGCGCTCTTCGAAAAGCTTGTTGTGAGGCGTGAAGAGCCGACGCCTGAGGAGAGTGCGAGGCTGATGCAGCTTTCCGAGGAGATCGCGGTTGAATTACTTGGTGCTGATGACTCTGAACTCTTCATAATTGAGCGCAAAACTGTGACGCTTCCGAACTACGCCCCGATATTCGCATCTGTCAGGTGTTCTCGTTGCGGCGAGAACGTGATGGAGACCCGTGCAAGGGTTGTGGATGGCATGCCTGTCTGCATCCCGTGTTCCGGTGATGAGCATTACGCGATGAAGGGCGACGGAATATATATTGAGAGGTGATGAATATAATATTGAGTCCGAATAAAAGAGAACACTTCCTTCCGATGCCCGTGGTATTGGTTTCCACGGCAGATAATGAGGGAAATAGGAATATAGCGCCTTATGCAAATGTGATGCCAATATTAAGACCGCTTGATCTGATAGCTATCGCATCATGGTTCAGGCGGGACACACTCAACAACATCCGGGATACACAGGAGTTTGTGATCAATGTTCCGTCCGCGGATCTTGTGGACGAGGTCATGATCTGCTCAAGAAATTATCCGGCTGATGTGGATGAATTTGCAGAGGCAAACCTGAGGGTGAAAGCATCACAGAAGGTGACCGCACCTTCCATCGAAGACTGTATCGCATGGATGGAATGCACTCTTGATAGGGAGGTGACCGAGGATGGGAAGTACTCAATCATCATCGGAAAGGTCGTGCATCTCGAGGTTGACGATGAATATCTCGCAGAAAATGGGGACCTGGACTTTGAGAAGGCACGCCCCCTCTCAGTGATGCTTGGCGAGACTGGAATGCGCTACACAGTGCCAGCAGGCACTGGAGACTACCGCGAATATGATGAAATGTTTATGGGAGGTAACTGAGATGAAAACAATATCTGCACTTGGTTTGATGTTGCTGCTGCTCTGCTCCGGATTCACCGGAATTGCAGCCGCAGACGATTCGATTGACATAACCGGTGCGGTGCAGGATGCAATGACTGCGCTTAATGTCACAAGCGAGACCCCGGGTCTCTGCGTGTTGACAGATGCCGGATACGTGAAAGTTAATGGAGAGACGACACAGGGGTGTATCGCAACACTCCGGGAGGAAACAGGATGTTCTGTAGGAGATGGGAACCTGCTGACGATTCACAGGGCAGTAAATAAGCCGCTCTGGTTCGTGATCTTCGATAATGGGACAAAAGACTGTGTTTACACAGTTTACAAGAACAGAGCATTCAACGCAACAAAGGTCAATATCGACGGAGAGAACGCAACAACCAGCGAGGGCTGGAATGCGATGAAGGATGTGCTTGGATCGGATGCGTTCACGATCGTGACGATTGCGAATGCGCATGGATACGGCGCACCATACGACTTCTTGAAGTGTGTGGAATTCCACAACCACTTCTGCCCGGGGGTGACGTCGGGTTACATGCTTGCGGACTATCTGTTGAAAGAGTACCCGCTTGGGGCTGATGAGAAGTATGTGGTGATCTCATGCCCGATCTGGTGTAAGGATGATGCGCTGCAGGTTATGCTGGATACAACCGTCGGGAAACGGGGCATCTTTGCAAAGAACATGCCAGCACATGACGAGGACGCAATCAAGAACGCTGCCGGGATCTATATCGTCTGGGATGGAACGCTTGGTAGCGGAACCGGTCATGTCCTATCGTTTGACTTTGATCATGCACGCAATGTTTCGGATGTAACTAAAAGCGATTTTGAGACCTATCCAATGGCAAGCAGGATCAAGATGGACTGGGGCATGATGCCATATCTGGATCAGCCGGAAACGTTCATATCAACGCTGCACACGTTTAATGTGTCCTCTGCTATGCTGAAGAGGCTTGAGCTGGCAGGAGTTGATCCTTATGTTGAGATCGGGCTTGTGGACGATCCGTGCGCAATCGATATCTCGGGTGCGCTGCAGGACGCAATGGCTACGCTCGAAGTATCAAGAGATACCCCTGGTCTCTGCGTGTTGACCGATGCCGGATATGCGATGGTAGATGGTAACACGACCGAGTGCTGCATTGGAACGATCGAACGGGACACGGGATGTTCCATCAGTGATGGAAACCTGTTGCCAGTACACAGATCGGTGGATAAGCCGCTCTGGTTCGCGATCTTTGATAATGAGACAAAGAACTGCGTTTACGCGGTTTACAAGGATGGAGCATTTGCTGCAACAGAGGTCAATATCGCCGAGGAGAATGTAACAGCTGGTGACGGGTGGAACGCGACAAAGAAAGCTCTTGGAGCGGACGCGTTCACGATCGCTGGTGTTGCGAATGCATGGGGCTATGGGGCGCCAAATGACTTCTTGAAGTGTGTGGAATTCCACAACCACCTCTGCCCGGGACTGTCGTCAGGCTACCTGATCGCGGGATACATCCGTGAGAATTACCCGCTTGGGGCTGGTGAGAGCTACACATGGATTGGGTGCCCGAACTGGTGCAAGGAGGACGCTATCCAGGTTCTTCTGGATTTAACCCCTGGAAAGAAGAGCCTGATTGCCAAACAACGTTCCGGAGAACTCTTCGTAAAAGAGAAACCTCTCGCGGGAATTCTTATAGTCTGGAACAGCACAGCAAAATCCGGGAGAGGTGTTGCTTTCCAGTATGATTGGGAAACTGCATGTAATCTTTCCGGCATCAATTCCGGAGATTTCAAGCCGCCAGGAGGAACAGTGAATCCCTTGTTCTGGACTACCCGGATAAAGGGCAGTTTAGGACTGCTGCCGTACCTTGATCAGCCGGGGATGTTCGTATCACCGACAACAGACGAGTTCAGCGTGACATCCGAACAACTTGACCGTGTGAAGATGGCGGGAGTTGATCCGTATGTTGAACTCGGTCTTGAAGATGCGCCCAACCATTGCGCAATCGATATCTCGGGTGCGCTGCAGGACGCAATGGCTACGCTCGAAGTATCGAGAGATAGTCCTGGTCTCTGTGTGTTGACCGATGCCGGATATGCAATGGTAGATGGTAACACTACTGAGTGCTGCATTGGAACGATTGAACGGGACACGGGATGTTCCATCAGTAATGGAAACCTGCTGCCAGTACACCGATCGGTGGATAAGCCGCTTTGGTTCGTAATCTTTGATAACGAGACAAAGGACTGTGTTTACGCGGTTTACAATGACGGCGTGTTCACGGCAACAGAGGTCAATATCGCCGAGGAGAACGTAACAACCGGTGACGGGTGGAACGCAACAAAGAAAGCACTTGGAGCGGACGCATTCACGATCGCTGGCGTTGCGAATACGTGGGGTTATGGCGCACCTAATGACTTCTTGAAGTGTGCGGAATTCCATAACCACATCTGCCCCGGGCTCACGTCCGGATACATGATCGCGGAGTACGTCCGTGAGAACTACCCGCTTGGGGCTGGTGAGAGCTACACATGGATCGGATGCCCGAACTGGTGCAAGGAAGATGCCATTCAAATCCACCTGGATTTAACTCCTGGAAAGAGGAGCATGATCGTGAAACAACGCGAGATTCTTGTGGATGATGATCGGCTTGCCGGAATTCTCATAATTTGGAATGGCACGGCAGACTCGGGACGCGGTGTGTCCTTCAGGTACGACAAGGGTGAATCGTGCAACCTCACAGGGGTTGCTGTCGATGATTTCAGCCCGCCTGGTGGCAAGTCAAACCCGTTATTCTGGACTGCCCGGCTAAAGAACGGTTTTGGACTGTTGCAATACCTGGATCAGCCAGAGATCATAATCTCAACAGAGGCTGAGTTCAATGTCACATCCGACCAACTTAACCGGGTGAAGATGGCGGGAGTTGATCCGTACGTCGAACTCGGGCTTGCAGAGTCAACCAATGTGCGTGGAGACTTTAATGGTGATGGCAAGGTCACGTCCGCTGACGCATTAATCCTGCTGCAGGTGGCAGCTGGGAAGACAGCTCTCTAAGAAAACAGAGGAGATAACTGAAATAAAGGAGATAACTGAAATGAATAAAGAAAAAACAGCACTAACACTGGTGTTTGCCGCGCTCATCTGCAGCGTGGCATGCATGGCATTCTCTGCAACCGCGCTTGCAGAGGACGGCGGAGTCGCCATAACAGCTGACAAGAAGATCGTGAGGTCTGTTGGAGGCGAGGTTGGTAGTAGCGACTGGCGCTATCCTGCACCGTTCACATTCTATCCAAGAGGTCCGGGCTATGTCAGGATGAGCATGCTCTTTGACACGCTCACATGGAAGGACGCAAACGGCGTGATACCCGCTCTTGCTAATGGCTGGAAGGTATCCGATGACGGGGAGACGTGGACGTTCTACCTCAACAAGGATGCGAGATGGCATGATGGAGAGCAGTTCACAGCAGATGATGTGAAGTTCACATTCGACTACATGAAGGGCTATGAAGGTGCGTTCACGTGGTTTGATGCGATTGATTATGTTGACAGCGTGGAGATTGTGGATGATTATACGGTTACCATATCTCTCAATGAGCCGATGGCGTCATTCCTTGTGGATATTGCGGGAAACATGCCGATTCTGCCAGAGCACATCTGGAGCAGCGTATCGGATCCATCCGAATTCAAAGATGACGATGCGGTCATGGGAACAGGTCCACTGAAACTTGTGGAGTACAACTCTGCTGAGGGCTTCTATCATTACGAGGCAAATCATGACTACTACAATGGAAAGCTGATTGTTGACGAGTTCATCACGATGGGCGTCAGCAATGCTGCAGCTTCACTTAAGAACGGTGATGTGGATGAGGCAACCTTCTGGGGCTCTGCTGTGGACGCGGTCAAGGGTTTCGATGGGGACGACGAATTCGAGATCATAACCGGACCGAGCTTCTGGGTGCTTCAGATGATCTTCAACTGTGATGCGGACGAAGGCTATCCGACGAACAACGTAACATTCAGGCGTGCGATTGCCTACGGAATCAATAGAGATGAGATTGTGGAGCAGAAGCTGCATGGCGGCGGGGTTGCTGCGAATACTGGAATCCTTCACCCGGACGCGGTCTGGTACAACCCTGACTGCGAGGACTACGCGCATAATGCGACCAGGGCTGAAGAGATGCTTGATTCACTGGGCTTCACCGATACAAACGGCGATGGGATACGGGAGTATCCGGCAGGCGCTGAGAAGAGTGGAGACCTCGAATTCGTGCTCTACACGACAGGCAAGTACTTAAGGGAAGGAGAACTCATCCAGGCTCAGCTGGAGGAGATCGGGGTTGCGGTAGAGCTTACGTCGAGCGACTGGACAACGATTGACTCGTATCTCAGGGCGGCTGACTTTGACATGGTGATCAGCGGTCATGGTGGGATTGCTAACCCCCAGATCCTGAACATTCCTGATTGGCCCGCGAGCACGTATGATAGCGATGAGTACACCTCCCTCTTTAAAGAGCAGGAGACAACACTCGATATTGATAGCCGGAAGGAACTCGTGAATCAGCTTCAGGAGCTGGTTGCAGAAGATCTCCCGGTGTACACGCTCTACCACCCGTATATCTGGTGTGTCTACAACCCGGAGGTCCTTGACACGTGGTTCTACACGAGAGATGGGATATGCATAGGAATTCCGATCGAGCTTAACAAACTCATATTCCTTGCACGGTATGGGGATGCAAACGAGAACGGCAAGATTAACATGCAGGATGTGACCCAGATCGAGCGGATGATTCTGGAACTCGACGACGAGACAGAGATGGCAGATGCAAACCAGAATGGGAAGCTCAACATGCAGGATGTGACCCATATTGAACTGACCATTCTCGGAAGAGCGCCGATTCGCTATGAATAGATGAACATTGTTTGGTTGAGTTTTGATTGGCGGCATGAATCCCGGCTTCCGGGGTTCATGCAGCCATCTATTTTTATACAATGCACTATATAAACAAGTTAGCGTATTATCTTGTCATAATACTTATAATACTATCCATAAATTTTTTCCTGCCAAGAGCAATGCCCGGGGATCCGCTGGCATACGTGCTCGGGGAGAATCCGGATATGCCGATACGGATGACCGAAGAGGAAAGAGAGATGAAGCTCGCGGAATACGGGCTTGATAAGCCGCTTCCAGAGCAATACGTTGATTATATGATCAAACTCAGCAAAGGCGACCTCGGACACTCGATATACTACAAGAACCCGGTCATGGATGAGATACTCATCAGATTGAAGTGGACACTGCTTCTCACCGGAACCGCAACCGTGATATATATGCCGCTTGGAATCTTCCTTGGTGCGGAGTCTGCGTGGGCGAGAGGGAAGAAGAAAGACACCTTGAGCTTAATAACCATTCTCACAGTGAGTTCGTTCCCGTCATTCGTTCTCGGAACACTCTTCGTAATATTCTTCGCATTTAAACTGGGTCTATTTCCGCTCGGCTGCGCAAATACAATCGGTGCTACATACGCAAACCCGCTCGAGGAAGCACTCGACATCCTGCACCACTTAATCCTTCCTGTTGCAACCCTCATAATAGCCCATATTGGCGGAACATACCTTCTGATGAGAAATTCGATGTTAAGCGTTATTGGCGCTGACTACATCCTCTCAGCGCGGGCAAAAGGCTTGAGCGAGCGATACATCCTTAACAGGCACGCAATCAGGAATGCACTGCTCCCGATCGTCACGATGGCGGCACTCACGATAGGGTTCATGACCGTCGGGACGATATTTGTCGAAAAGGTATTCGCATACCCGGGCATCGGACTTCTGCTGTACGATTCGGTGCTACGTCGCGATTACCCACTCATACAGGGGATATTCCTCTTCATATCGATTTTCGTTGTCCTCGCAAACTTCATCGCAGACATGGCATATGTATGGCTGGATCCAAGGGTGAGCGACGAATGACCGGGGTGAAAGTGAATAATGTGCTCGGATCGCTCGGACTTGGAATACTGGCAATTCTTATAACAGTCGCAATCTTCGCGCCGCAGATCGCACCGTATGATCCGCACGATACGTACAAGTGGATGGAGCGCCCGAGTTCAGAGCACCTGCTCGGAACAAACGACGTAGGAAACGATATCTTAAGCGAGGTCATCTACGGGACACGGGTATCGCTCTTCATCGCATTCACCGTCTCAATAACAGCGATTATAATTGGCACAGCACTCGGTCTTATTGCCGGATACTCAAGCGGGGTGCTCGGATTTCTGATCATGCGAATCGTGGATATATTCCTCACGATCCCAAGGATGGTTCTGATCATCGTACTCGCAGCGTTCCTGACACAGAGCATCTGGAATCTGATAGTTATCTTTATCATATTCGGATGGATGATGACAGCACGAATTGTCAGATCCGAGGTTCTGACACTCAGGAGCCAATACTACGTCGATTCTGCAAAGATGCTTGGCGGCAGCGATCGCTACATCATCTGGCGACACATCCTACCAAACGTGGTTCCACTGGTCGTTGTCCAGTTCATAATGGAGGCAAGCCATGTGATAATCGCAGAAGCAGGAATCTCTTTTCTGGGACTCGGGGATCCTGTGGCAAGAAGCTGGGGTACGATATTCAATTACGCATTCGAGTACCCGAACATCATCCTGTCGGATGCCTGGATGTGGTGGATGCTCCCGCCCGGACTCTGCATCGCAGCAACCGTGCTAGGGCTCACATTCGTTGGATACGCTCTTGAGGAGCGGCTGAACCCAAAACTTAAGACCGTAGTAGGGATGGAAGCATGATACTTAAAATCTCCAAGTTAAAGACCCACTTTTCAACTCCGGACGGACTCGTGAGAGCAGTTGACACGATCGATCTCTCAATACGTGAAAGGGAAACTGTTGGCTTGATCGGCGAAACCGGCTGCGGGAAAACAGTGCTTGGTCTTACGATCACACGCCTCCTGCAATCATCCACAACGGTAAAAGGAACGATCATCTACAAGGAAACAAATCTTCTTAAGATCAGCGAGACCGAGATGAGACGGATCCGAGGAGATGAGATCGCAATGATCCTCCAAAACCCAACAACCTCCCTAAACCCGGTCATGCGTGTAGGAGAGCAGATCGCAGAGGTGATCCGACTCCACCAGGGTCTAAACAAGAAGGATGCCGCGGAGAAGGCGATCAAGATGCTTGGCTCGGTTCGGATCCCGTCGCCGTCACAGCGTGCAAACGAATACCCACACGAGTTCAGTGGAGGAATGAAACAGCGCGTCATGATTGCGATGGGGCTTGCATGCAACCCCTCACTAATCATAGCAGACGAACCCACAAAAGGGCTTGATGTCACAATAAAGTCACAGATCATAAAACTCCTGAAAGAGGTGACCAAAGAGAAGGCAATGCTCCTTATAACACATGACCTCAGCGTCGCAAGAGCGCTCTGTGATCGGATCGCACTTATGTATGCAGGAGAGCTTGTGGAATGTGCGCCGGCAGGCGAGATCTTTGACGCCCCACGGCACCCATACACCAGAGGTTTTTTAGGGTCGCTTCCAAGAAATGGACTTGTGCCAATACCTGGCATGAGCCCATCACTCATCAACCTCCCGCAGGGATGCAGGTTTCATCCGAGATGTGCAAATGCCAAGGCAATATGCAAGAGAAAACATCCGGGCATGACCGAGATCGAAGACGGACACTTTGTGAGGTGTTTTGATGCTTGAGGTTACCGAACTAACAAAATATTTTTCGTCCGGACTTATACGAAAACAATATCAGAGAGCGGTTGACGGCGTATCATTCACGATCAAGAATGGCGAAACACTCGGACTTGTCGGGGAGAGTGGATGCGGCAAGACAACAGTGGGCAGATTAATCCTGCGATTAACCAAACCAACCGATGGGACTGTGTTATTCGATGGTATCGACCTCTTTGCGCTGAACCGAAGAGAACTGCTCGCGATCCGACCAAGAATACAGATGATCTTCCAGGATCCTGATTCCTCGCTCAATCCAAGAATGAAGATCGGAACAAGCATCGCAGAACCTTTGAAACTGCATGGCACGATCCCGGAAGTAAAAAGAAAGCAAAGGATCAAAGAACTAATAGAGACCGTGGGACTTAATCCCGAGCATATCAACCGCTACCCCTATCAACTGAGCGGCGGTCAAAACCAGCGTGTCGTGCTCGCAAGAATTCTTGCGCTGAACCCGGATCTCATCATCGCTGACGAGCCCACATCCTCACTGGACGTCTCGGTACAGGCGCAGATCCTCAATCTGATGCGGGATCTACAGAAAGAGTTCAATCACACCTATCTCTTCATCTCACACGACCTCGATGTTGTCAGGATCATGGCTGACCGCATCGCAGTGATGTACCTCGGGCGACTGATCGAAATCGGAGAGACCAGGGACATATATGATCATGCAAAGCATCCGTATACGCAGGCACTACTCTCTGCTGCCGCGGTGGACGGGAAAACAGAGCAAAACGTCCTTGAAGGCGAGACTTCAAGTCCGCTAGATACACCCACAGGATGCCGGTTTAATACGCGATGTCCATACAGGGAAGAGATATGTGCAATTAAAGAGCCTGAACTTGTTGAAGTTGGAAGAGATCATTATGTGGCATGCCATATCGCTTGATGTTACGTATCAAAAGCTTTATATCCGAAATGATGCAAGGTTACAAAAAATATGGTTATGAAGACTGATCTAATCTCAAAAAAGGTACTACTGTTCATACTGGTTGTGGCACTTGTGATATTCACAACCGGCGTGGCAGCACAAGAAGACGAAAATGTCAGAGTCGTTGTCAATGCGCCTGAATTTGTGTCTGGTACGTTCGATGTTACAATCGATATTTATGATGTGATTGATCTGGCATCAGGGAATTTTAAGCTCTATTTTGATCCGGACGTTGTGAACATGATTGATGTCGAATCAGTAGGAAATATAGGTGGTACGGAGTTTGGCATTTTGGGGAGTGCTGTAGGTGATAAAGTCATAGTAACCTTCAAAGTGCGTGATACCGGCAGGGTGAGCGGGTCAGGATATTTAGCAACGATCAGTTTTGAGGTGGTGGGGCATGATGGAGATACCAGCGCTCTTGAAGTATCCGATAAGGGGCTCTTTGGTTATATAGATCCTGCTAACCCGGTATTATCTGGAAATCCCGCGGAAAACGAGATAAATGCAAACTGGTCTGACGATGTGGTGACTGTTGGCGACACTGGCACGGTTGAGACTGGAAAAACAGCATCAACGCCGGTACGGACCGCAACACCAAGACCATCCCCCTCATCGCTTGATTCAGGTGCGGAACCGGCTACCACACCAACACCTTCAACAGAGCACGGATCAGATGCGGCAGTACCGGTTGAAGCATCCGAAAATGGTGGACCGGACTGGTGGGACGTGTTTGTTGAACACAATTTTATCGGGACCTACTTATTTATTGGATTACTGGCTTTTACCTATACACTGATATTACTCAGATAATCATGTACCAACAGAAAAGACACCTGAAACGACTCGCAATCGTTACGTTGATACTAACCCTGTCTGTGATCTTTGTAGCACACGCAGCAGCAGAGACCGTAGTCAGTGTTAATGCACCCGAATACGAACTCAGCGAAAAATTCGATGTTGAAATAAAGATTAAAGACGTTCACGAATTAGCTAGCGGAGAGTTTTGTCTTCTCTTCGATCCGAATGTTGTGGACGTGACCGATGTTATAGCTGGGGACATAGAGACTATGAACATAGAGTTTACGGATAAGCGCAGTGATACAAACCAGGGTATCGGCATCATAGTGGTGATGTTCCATATCAGTGATAAGGCGGGGGTAAGTGGTTCGGAGATCCTGGCAACGGTCGGTTTTGTGGTGACCGGAACCGATGGGACCTGTAGTTTTCTGAATATATCCAACCCCGACCCCATATACAACCCCATAACAGACTTTCATGAAGGAGAACTCTGGGACGTATCCACTGAACCGATAACTGCGAAATGGGAGAACGGCATCGTTTGCATCGGTGATCCCTCATTGTTTGATGATCCCCCGGATTCTAATAATTCAACAGATTCTAACACCGAACTACGGGATACGCCGGAAGCCAAAGTCACCATTTTTGTTGAAAATCGTGACGACGACGATTTATTCGTCATGCTATACATTGATGGGAATTTTACAAAGCAAGAAGAAATTAAAGATGAGGATAACGAGATGTATTATGATGGTCGCAGACTGGCAGAAGGGGATCATATTTTCGAGATCAGATGGCATGATCATGACACCGGCAAAGATTATGAAAAAACCAAAGACTGCAGCGTGTCCGGTATAACTGCTGTGACTCTCATGACTGATGAACACACTGAAGATGATGATAAGCTCAGTGCCCACGTGCATGTAATGAACCTTGATGATGATGCTCTGGACGTTTACCTCTACATCGATGGAGTGTACAGAGAGTACAATAGCATCTCATCCGGAAGTACAGACAAATATGATGAATATGATTTTGAGGAGGATGAAGACGAATTACATTCGTTCAGGATCGAATGGCTTGATCCGGGAACTAATGTAACTTATGAAAAGATCGTTAGAAGTCACATAACAAGTGAAGAAGCCGTAACTCTATATGTAGATAAGCATACGGAAGCAGATATAACTGTATTGTCTAAAGCTACGCCAACTCCGGTTTCAACCATTTCCAGGTTGTCCTCAACTTCCACACACACAGTTAACGAACCAACCCCCTCCGCAGAAACACAGGTCACCGAAATGCACACAGACTCTGCACTAACACAAGATCCCATCGAAAATAGTGGTATGGAGCAGCATATCAGCGCCACATGTATAATAGTTGCATTTGTTTCTGTTTTGTTCGTGATTATGCAGATTCGAAGAATTTAGGAGACTTTTTAATTTGTTCTGGTCGGTTGAACAACATGATGCCAATCCTGCAAACAGTGGCACGATATGACTTCCGAAATCAGTGAAATCAGTGGAATCAGTGTTAATCTGTGGCAAATAAAACTTTTAGCCACAGATGAACACTGATTTCACAGATTAACGATATAAATGACTTTTCAGATCGATAGCGCTCAATTTTATC
>RXIK01000198.1 GCA_004211975.1 Methanosarcinales archaeon
GCTATGGTACTTAAACCTAACCGATCTCTGTTTTCCGCCAGCCTCGCAAGCTTATGAGCACGTCAATGTGTGTAACATCACAATAGGCACACATAACCGGGTAGTTATTCGCGGCTCTCAATTTTATCGCTGTATGGCTGGTTTTTTGAGGATCTGGCGCTGGTTTATCCATGCTCACGCTTTAAAATAGTCTTTAACCATTCCCCCCATGATCCGGTTCAGCAGAATCAACCCTATCCGGTTGGGAAGTGTCATCAGGGCATTGTTAATATCTGCAAACAACCAGATAGCCTTAAGACAGGCATCCGCATTCGGAAGGTCCACCAAACCCGCACCCACAACCTATCCTAAGAAGGAGCGGGGGTTTTCTGAAGAGCCGGATCCTGAGAAATCGTCAGGTCTGGTTTTGTGAGGGATCCTAACTTTGGGCTGTCGCATCAATGCAAGATGTGTGTTATGAGTTTTACTTGACAGGAGTGCGGAGTTGTGGTACTTACCGAATACTGCGAACGGGGCATTCGGATGACCGTTACTCAACCAATAGCACGCATGGTAATAACACCGCCTTTGCATACACAAAGCCACCTGTGTAGCTTGGGTATGGGACCGCTGCGATTTGAACGCAGGTGCCAGCGTCCCGAACGCTGGAGGATGGTCCAGGCTACCTCACGGTCCCATAGTTAAGCGTAGATCAGTAATATGGCGCAAGATCGTCCACCAGTTCGACATGGGCTAGAAGCATTCTTCGGCAGCAGTACCGGTCGACACCGAGGTCGTCCAGAACTTTTGCAGGGTCTTCTAGCTGTATGCGCTCCTTAAAATCCATCCATGCGGCAGACACGACTTTTCCACATGTAAAACATCGAACCGGGATCATAACTTTATCACCGATATGACTTTTGTCTTCGTGCTCTGGCTCCGCGACCGCCGAATTTCTTTGTTTCCTTGTGCCTTGAGTCGCTGACTAACAGGTTGTGGTCATAGTCCACGAATGTCTGTTTGAGTGCTGGATCATTTGTCCATGCCAGCAATCCGCCCGCAATCGCGGTTCTTGCAGCGCCTGCCTGCCCTATAATCCCGCCGCCATGCATGTCAACGTCGATGTCAATACTGCTGACGACATCGTCGCCTGCGAGTATTAGTGGTTCCATCATTTTGAGGCGGGCGAGTTCGGGCATACATAGCTCAAGTGGTTTTTTGTTGATGCGCACCCGCCCATTACCTTCTCTGATGCTTGCGCGAGCAACAGCGGTCTTTTTTTTTCCGGATGAATTAACGATTCTGGTCATCTGGTATTGGTATCTCTGGCTACGCAATATAAAGTTATCTCGCCATCTTGGTTGGTTGGGACATCTGCGTATAATCCCGGGCGTTGCCCCCGGGTCAATCGTATTCTCGCCAGGTTCTCCCGCATTTTGTGCATCTGAAGAATCGGGTTTCGCTCTCGTCTGCTGACCTAAGCTGCCGCAACCACCAGTAAGCAGTATTGTTACCGCATTCTTCGCACCGTGCGTGTGTGGTCGGAAGCCCTGCGTCAACCACACCTTCGAGCACTGTGATCGTTTTTTTTGTGCGCCGTTCGACAGATACGACGGACTCGCTGTCGTTGTTTTCCCTTACAAACCCGCAGCGTCTGCAGGTCAGCGCACCGTCCTTCATCACCAACATGGTGCCGCAATCCGGACAAAATTCCATACGGTCATTCGACGTGTCCTGTAATAAAGGTGTTTGACATTGTCTTACAACCGCAGGATCTCCTGGAGTGGCAGGGCACTAATATTGGTTGGGGTGGCGGGTGTAGTGGGTGTGGCGCGATTCACCGGTCTTAAGTATGTGTAGGGCACATTATGTGGCAGGGACACAATCGATGAAGATTGGAAAACAGAAACTGAAGAACCGTTGCGGCGTGATTAAACTTGTGCCGGAGTCGCTTGACGACCTGTGGCATCTTAAGTACATCATTGAAAACGGGGATCTTTTATCGGCATTCACCAAGAGGCGGGTTGAGGGTGCAACCGACAAGCTCCGCCCAGAATCGTCAGAGAAAAGATCGATGCACCTTACCGTTGAGGTTGCTGGCATGGAGTTTCACCGTTTCTCAAACCGGCTGCGGGTGCGCGGCATCATCAAAAACGGAGTTGATGCAGGCGAATACCACACCATTAACATAGAGACCGGAGGGGTGATTGACATTAATAAGTGCTGGAAGCCGGATCAGCTTGAACGAGTCAATGAGGCGAAAGCTGCATCTGAGCGTCCACGTGTAACGATCGTGACGATTGAGTCGGGAGAGGCGTGCATTGGGCTTGTGCGCCAGTTTGGGGTGGATATGGCGTCTCAGATCATCCAGCCACCCGGGAAACAGCATGGCGACTTCACACGCGATTTTTTTGTGTCAGTCTCATCAGCACTCAATCAAGCTGTGGGCAGGGGACATGCGCAGGATGGAAACGACCAGCAGGCAGTCATCATCGCGGGACCCGGGTTCATTAAAGAGGATTTTGTGAAGCATCTGCGGGAGGCTTTGCCTGATATTGCTGCGCGAGTTGTGATTGAGGATACGGTGTCCACGTGCATCCCTGGGTTTCTGGAGGTGTTGCGACGTGGCGCGGTTGATAGGATCGTGCAGGAGTCACGGATTGGTAGGGAGGCGGGGCTAATGGACTTGCTCATGCGCGAGATTGCCACCGACGGGCTGTGTGCTTACGGGATCGTGGAGGTTGTGGATGCGCTTGAGTTTGGCGCGGTTGAGACGCTGATGATCGTTGACGAGACACTGCGGGGCTTTCGCGAGGCGAAAGCCGGGTCCGGTATCGATGCTGACGCTCTGATGCGGAAGGTCGAACACACACAGGGCAGGGTTGTGGTCTTCAGTTCCGAGTTTGAGCCGGGGACGCGTCTTGATGCGCTGGGCGGGATTGCTGCGTTGCTCAGGTTTAAGGTCAGTTAGGGGTCTGCTGAGCGCGTAAATGAGGTGGTCACACTATCCGGGGTTATATATGATTCCATGTGTCTGTTCACGTGAGCTGTAGGTGAAATGTGTGAAGGTGGGGGTTTTCAGTGGCTAAAATCTGTTATCAGCCGCTGGTTTCATAGGTGGTTGCAGATTAAAGGTTGTTTGCCCGGGAGCGAGATTTGTTCAAGTGGTTTCATATTGTATTTGGACTTGTCCAACGCACCACCGATGTGAGACTTTTTAATTTGTTCTGGTCGGTTGAACAACATGATGCCAACCCTGCAAACAGTGGCAGGATATGACTTCCGAAATCAGTGAAATCAGTGTTAATCTGTGGCAAATAAAACTTTTAGCCACAGATGAACACTGATTTCACAGATTAACGATATAAATGACTAGTCTCACCGATGTGGCTGTGACTCAAGACGCCGCGTGATGTGGCTGCCCCTTTCAATCGCGAAAACTATTTATGTTGCTCACACCAATAACTGATTGACAGTCAGTCAATACCACATGACCTATGAGGCAAACAACATGACCCGCACAGTAAAGGACTCGGAAACCCGGCGCAGCGAACTCATCGACACTGCAGAGGAGCTCTTCCTCGAAAACGGCTACGAGGGGACCGCGGTGTCTGAAATCGTCAGAAATGCCGGTGTGGCGCAGGGCACGTTCTACCACTACTTCAAATCAAAGAATGAGGTGTTAAGCGCTATAACCGACCGGTGGACCGAGGAGATGCGTGCTGGAATAGAGGATATAGCCTCCCGGGACGACTCAGACGCCATCGACAAGATCCTCTGTGTTTTCGACTTCTTCAGCAGCCTTGGCAGGTCCCGGCAAAGGCTTGTTGAGTATGTTCACGAGGAGAGACGCGCACATCTGCATGTTAAGTTTGAAAAACGAGTTCCTCAGATCATAATTCCATTATTCAGCCGGATGATCACAGAGGGGGTGGACGAGGGATTCTTCGATGTAAGATACCCGGAAATGGCAGCATTATCCATCCTGGAGACCGCTGGCGCAATATCACACATCCACGAGACCTACCGTCTTAAAGATGATGCAGAGAAGATGAATGAGATAACAGATGCCACATTCGATTTTATCGAGAGGCTACTCGGCGCAAAACCCGGAATATTCCTGGAGTACGTATCAAAAATGGAGGCATCCGCATGAACAGACACAAACTCGGCATAACAACGTTCCTTCTGGCATTTTTGATGTTTCCGGTAATTCTTTCATCTGCCGCAGCCCAGACCGTCAGCCCAGGGGATATCAGCATCATCGATCTTTATTCAAGCATTGATTCGGCTGATGTTACGCTTCACTCAGAAGCGCATTGCACTGACATAACAATTGATGCGGAACTGATGCTTGGGGCTGAAGTGCTGAGAACGGAGAGATTCAGGATCAACGAGGCTCTTCCCGATACTGATATAACAAAAGTAGTGGTATGGGATCTTAAAAGTCTGGAAGACGGGTTTTACCTCACCAAAATAACCATTTCTATGGGTGGCTCGGTACTGGACACGAGGTATCACAACTTCTCATACGGCAGCCCTGCGCTTCCAAAGGTGTTTATCAAGGACATCATCCCCAATTCCCGCGGCGTGAGCATTATCATCGCACCGTACCGAACCGCGTACGGTGCGCAGGCGGTGCTAACAGATGTTGAGTACATGCTTGTTGACGGGGATACCGTAATTTACAGGACAACCGATCAGAGAGTTGATGTGGTGCAGACAACACCACTATCAGAGGACTGGAATGTGCGCCTTGAAAACAACCATCAGTACTCTGCCAGAGTGAAGATCAATGTCCCATCACAGAGGCAGAGGGATACTGTGATCGCCAGATCCGTGGGTTTCACTGCTGAAGATGATGCCTGCATAACCGAGCTCTACAGGGATGAGACCGGAGCAAGCGCAACGGTTCTGGGACTCTCACAGGTGCCGTTTACCGGTGAGATTGTCTTCACAGTATCAAAGGATGGCGAGACCATCGAGGAGATCCGGGAAAAATCCCCGATCCTGATGTCAGAGGACGACGAGACAACAGAGGTTATCTGGGATGGCAGGCTCCCTGCTGGCACGTATGAACTATCTGTAAAGGTGATAGGAAACGACGGCGATGTGGTGGACATACTGGAGACGGTTATAGAAGCGGAAGAGAGCGGATACAACGCCTCTGCCACTGCCACCACCGCCCCGGAGACCCCGGGCTTTAACGTTTGTCAGGTGGTTTTCACATTCCTGGCGCTGTATCTCCTTCGCAGGAACTGATGAACTGATGAAGAGGTGAGGTGATAACGGTGTTCGAACTCTTCATAGCATGGAGGCATCTGTCGTCCCGCAAGAGGCAGACGGTTCTCTCGGTTCTGGCAATCGGGCTTGCAGTCATGATACTCATGGTCTCACAGGCGATGATGGTTGGTTTCACCGGGGAACTGTATGCAAAGACGATTGATGAGATGCCGCATGTGACCGTTGAACCAAGGAGCGACGAAGATTACATCCACCTCTACCGAAACCTTGCAGGCGAGATCCGGAGAGTCAATTATGTGGTGGGCGCATCCCCGATTCTCGCCGGAGCTGCGACATTCGAGCACAAAGACAAATCCGGTAATGTCATCATGCAGGGGATCTCTGCAAGCGACCACAACATAGTGCTCCGCACGGAAAGCGACATCATAGAAGGCAGCCTCAGGGACATTGAGGTGAGCCGGAGCGGTGTTGTTCTGGGGGACGCACTCGCCCTGAAACTGGACGCCAAAATCGGCGATTCCATCGATGCAACATTTCCCGAGGCAAAGCCGGTCACTCTTAAGGTGGTGGGAATCTATGACAGCGGCACACCGCAGGACGAGAGCGTTGCGTACACCTCCCTCTCAACAGCCCAGACGTTCTTTAACGAGCCTGGTGTTGTGAGCATAATCCTTGTGCGAGTGGAGGATCCCCGCGGGGCAGAGTCTGTATCAAGCAAGATCGATGGTCTGGGATACCCTGCTGCCGACTGGAAGGAGACAAACCCTGAGATTATGCAGATGCTAATGATTGAAAGCATCTCAAACGCAATCATACTCGGGCTGGTCATCGTGATCGCAACATTCGGGATTGTGAGCACACTCTTCATGGTTGTTATGAAGAAGAAAAAAGAGATCGGTATGTTAATGGCGATGGGGGCATCCCGAAGAAGTATCATGACGATATTTATAATGGAAAGTGGCATCATGGGGCTCATAGGCGCTCTTATGGGCGTAGCGGCGGGAGTGCTGATAGCCTCGGTGAGCGGTCCTTACAGCTTTGAGGTAGGGGAAGAGGCGTACGGTGGTGTCTCAACGATCCCGTTCATCGTGAGAATAGAGGATGCTGTTGTGATTGTCATGTTCACGTTCCTGTTAAATCTCCTTGCAGGCATATATCCTGCAAGACGTGCGTCAAAGCTCGACCCGGTGGAGGCGATCAGCGGGGCGTGACCCCCAAAAAGAGGCTGTAAAGATGTTTGAGATGAATATTGCGACCCGGCACATCAGGTCACGGCAGCGCCAGACCATCTTCTCGGTAATAGCCGTTGCACTGGCGGTTGCAATAATAACGATCTCCATGTCGATGCTCAGCGGATTTACGAGCTACATCGTGGACGCAACAGTGGAAAACCAGCCTCATGTCACAGTCTCGCCGGAAGATGACGAGGACTACATATACCTTTATCACGGACTTCTGAACCACATACGGGGTCAGGAAGGTGTTATTGCAGTTTCCCCCCGGTATCAGGGAGATTGTGCACTCCAGTACAGGCACAACGTGGAAGGAGCGATATTACACGGCATAAATCCCGGGGATGAGACCAAAATCTTAAACGTGAAGAAAGACATCGTTGCAGGGGACTTCATGTCCCTCACAGAACCTGGGAACCAAATAATCATCGGATCAAAACTTGCCGAGAACCTTGAGGTGGAGATCGGTGATGCTGTGACAGCTGAGTTCCCGGGATCAAAGCCGACCGATTTTACGGTGACTGGCATCCTCCGGACCGGAACACAGGCTGATGAGACGCTTGCTTATGTGAATCTCGGGCGAGCCCAGGACTTCTACGGCAAAGGAGACATAATCACAGGGGTTGGGGTGCGCATCAGGGATATCCATGCAGCGGACATGCTTGCTGAGAAGATCGATCGCGAGACCAACTACGATGCCACAAGCTGGATGGAAGGAAACCGGGAGATACTGAATCTTATTGACCAGCAGACATGGTTTGCTTACGTCTTCTATATAATGATCTTCACTATATCGGGCTTTGGCATCGCAAACATCCTGATCATGGTCGTGATGGACAAGGTGGGCGAGATCGGCATGTTAATGGCGATGGGAACCTCCAGAAGAAGCATACTCCTTATATTCCTCTTTGAGGCGTGCATACTCGGAATAATGGGCGTAATCCTTGGATCGGTGCTCGGGTACGTATCATCCATCATGCTCGCATCCTACACGATCCCGGTGCCCCCGGAGATGTATTTCGGGCTGGACCACCTGCCATTCCTTATAACCCCTGAAAACTTCATAATAGCCGGTGTCTTTGCCATGACAATCAACATCGTTGCAGGCGCATACCCTGCCCACAGGGCTTCAAGAATGGACCCGGTGGAGGCAATCCATGATGTCTGAAGAGATGACCGTATCGGGGGCGCAGGGGGCAGCGCAAGCCTCGCTCTTCAGAGCGGGGATAGCCCGCCCCCGCCTTTCTGAACGTGCGAAATGTTTTTATAGTACCCCCTCCTCCAACACATGTTGTTTATGCGAAGTAATCCACAAAAACGGTAGAAAACACCGAGGAT
>RXIK01000039.1 GCA_004211975.1 Methanosarcinales archaeon
TTGGATTACATTTGGTCTGATTGAAAATAAGATCGTGACTGGTGATGCGCTCCGAGAGCGAAAATTTGAGTGAGCAATCACGGCAGTCTGAGTGGGTGGGGCCATAATTAGAATTGCTGGGGTTGCAGGGTTGGTAATTCAAATTATCGTGCTTTTAACCCTGATTTTTGAGACTTTTTAATATATTCTGGTGAACTGGAGGTTTGGACTAATGGTGGTGTAAATGCTGCATTCCGTTGCACAGAGAACGTCGGCTTCCAGGATCATCAGTATTTCGGGGCTTATAACCTTCACTTCCGTTACGGCATGGTCTCGACTTTCAAAGATGTCAGAAATGACCCCATTTTCCAAAAATTTTCGATAGCAAACGCCTGCATCGATCATTTGAAAGATTAGTCCCCTCTAAACTAATAACCATTTTTGCCCCTACCCATAGCGAAAAAATACTGAAAAATCTGTATGTATTAGTCCCTATACAACAATCCATTGCGTTCATATAAAAGGGGGGAAATATGGTAAATGAGGATGCGGAGAGGGTATGTCAAGTACAGCTCGGAACGGCAGAAAATTGTGGCTGAAGAGCCAATCGGTATCATGCGGATCAATGCTTTGATGTGGGCTGCTGCTATACCCTTGCCAGGTGTCGATTTTTGGCACATCTTTGAAACTCAAGATGGTATTCCATTCCCCAGCTTCACATCGACCTGTTTCCAGGCCGGGTGTGGGGTTTAAGTTCTGAGGTGGTGGCTAGCCTTTCCTCAGGCTGGATTTTCACCAGATGGACAGTATGAATTTTGCCCGGCACTCCTGTGCACTCTGTGGCAGAATAGAAAGAACAGATTACACCGATGAAAAGCGGAAATTGATTTTGTCTGGTGCTTATTTATACTGCAACGTTTGATGAAATATAGCAAAAGGACTTACCTATGTATTGACCCGTTTTACTAATCGATGTATTGACCCCTTCTATGTAATGGTTGGTAACCACTTCAGGATTCAAAGTAAGGAATCGTTTTATTTAAGTATATGAAGACTCTGTACTATTTAGTACGGGGATGGTTATTTTCTGTTAGTTAACTCTTTATCAGTAAGTATGAGATTATCTGAAAATTAGGTTGCTGAGACAGTAGTACGCATTCAATCTTCCCCGATATCTCCCGGAATGCCGTTTTCGTCCCATCCTCGTTTCTCGTAGTACATCATAAGTGCACTTTCGAAGTATTCTCGGTCCAGTGATTCTCCTGCGTGTGCTCCGGTCTTGATTGAGGTGTTAAAGACCCGGTCAGGCAGGTAATCGTCTTTTTTGCTGACTCCAAGCTTCACGTTGATACTTCGCGTCATATTATAGATGTGGTTTGATCGTTTGAAGAGGTCGTTAAGTGTGAATGGTACGCCGGTTGCCGCAGCAAACATTTCTGCGTAGATGTGCTCATCTAGTCCGAGTTCGATCCACGGGAGCCTGCATACGCCAAGGCAATCGAATAGTGGGCGCACGGTCTGGTGGTAGATCACGAGATCAACACGCTCTTCAAGTGTCCAGTTGCTCCCGAGTTCAATCTCTTTTGCAAGAGGCCATGCCCTGGTGTGGTGTGCGCCGATGTCAGAGGTCCCGTACCCGAGCGCCATGGCAACACCGATCCGTGCGTCGTAAGCGGTCATCTCAAGACCTTTTGTGTGTGATATGAGCTTTCCGAGTGCGGGAAAGCGTTTTGTCAACCCATAGGTTCCTTCAGCTACAGTATCACCGATGCCTTCCCGATATGCGATCTTCTTAACCATCGCAAGAACAGAATCAGCGTCCCCCCACTGTAGCGTCAGCCCGTCAAGATCGTCACGATTAAGGATGCCCTGTTCGTATCCCTCGATCAGGACCGCGATCAGATTGCCTGTTGAGATTGTGTCAATGCCAAGGTCGTCGCACAGCATGTTTGCATGCAGGATCGCGGCAAAGTCGGATACGCCGACGTTTGAGCCGAACATGCACGCAGTCTCGTACTCAGGACCCTCGGTCACGGTCCCTGCATACTTTCCGTCCTTCACCAGACAGATGTTTCCGCATGACATCGGGCAGCAGAAACAGGCGGTGTCCCCGATCTTGTAATTAAGCATCGTTTCACCGTTGATGCGGTCTGCAAGCTCGAAATGAGCGTCGTTAAAGTTGTGGGTTGGCATCACGCCGGCATCATTCACGTAATCAATGACCGACATCAAGCCCTGCTGCTGCCACAACTTGAATTGACCATGGCTCTTTAAGTAATCGAATGCCTTGTCGCTTGCGGCGATGAGCCCATCCATGTCGTGGACCGGGATGTCACGTGACCCCCTGATTGCGATGGCTTTTAAGTTTTTTGACCCAAAAATTGCGCCCATGCCCGTGCGCCCTGCATTACGGCTCCAGTCGGTGTTAACGCACGCAAACTTAACCAGTTTCTCACCGGCAGGTCCAATCGCAGCAACCCTGATCTCAATGTCGCCAAGATCCTCCTTAACGGCACGTTCAGTGTCCGTGGATGTTTTTCCAACATAAGCGGACGCGCTTCTTATCTCAATGTCGTCATCATCAATGCAGATGATCGACGATGCATCCGCCCTGCCTGAGATTACCAGCGCATCATATCCTGCCTGCCGCAGTTCCACCCCGAAAAGACCGCCCATGCTGCTGTCGCCGTATATGCCGGTAAGCGGCGATATCGATACAAAAGAGTTCTTGCCAGATGCGGGGAGGTATAAGCCTGAAAGCGGACCTGGTGCGATCACCACAACATTCTCAGGATCGAATGGCTTGAGATCCGGGTGTTTTAACAAGTTATCCCGGACGATCTTTGCACCCCAGCCTCTTCCACCGATGTATTTCAGCGCAAAGTCATCATCAACCTCTGTTACAACCGATTTCCGCCGGGACAGGTCAATCCACAGTATCTTCTTTGTGTAGCCGCCTTTAATCTTCATTCTGGTGCCTCGTGCTTCCGAACCCGTCTTTATTTGTGACTGCTAATGTATGTTGCGGTCGGGTTTCGGTGACTCAGAAAGCGCATCTGTAGGGGTTATGCTTCAGATGTTTTGGCGGGGTTAGCGATATACTTTGTAACTACTCAGGACGCCCAAAAACACTATCGTGTGACTTCTCTATAGCCGCACTGCTTGACACTGAACACAACCTGAGCCAAACCTGAAATTTAACCACGGAGTGCGAGATAAGGACGCGGAGGGAAAATGAACGGTTAACTACTCTCTTGATCCTCTACATCCTCAGCGGTTATTTTTCTTGCCAGAGTGCAAAATCGCAATCTGGGGACCAATCAACATACCTGAGTAGTTACTATACTTTTTCGTAGATAGTAAAAAGGAGTATGTGGGGAGTCTGAGTTTACAGTGTATATACCATAAAAAACCGATAATTATGCGATTTTCAGAATAACCTCCGGCCACAAAGCTCATTAAACCCGGTATGGTAGTTCTGCACCTTCCGGGATTGAGTGGATGTATTGCGACCTGAACTCCGGGTTTCGCATCATGCAGTAGTCTGCTGATCCTTTGTATGCCTGATGCTTGCCGATCCGCTTCCAGATCTCGGTAAGCTTCTCTTCACTCACGTTTCCGAATGATAACGGTGTGTAGGCGCATGGAAGCACGTCTCCGGCTGCGGTTACATGCATCCAGCGTCTGCCGGCAAAGCAGCCAAACAGATCAGGACCCATGAAATACGGAAATGCTGTGACCCTCGGACCGTCTGGCTGGCTATTTATCCGTTTCTGGAAATCCTTGAGCCTGGAAACGTCGCTCGACGTGATCACCTCGTCCTCATGATCCATCCACCTGCCAACAGCAATGATCTCATACAGCGAGACCTCATGCACTCCGAGATCGCAGGCAAGCGAGTAGAAATCATCCAGATGATCAATGTTTTCCGGTGAGACCACCACGAACATGTCCACAAGCAGTCCCGCTCCAAGCGCATTTGCAATCCCGCTTGTGGCGTCAGCAAATGCGCCGGCGCGCCCCCGCATACGGTCGTGCTCAGACGCGTCATGACCATCAAGGCTGACCCGAACCGCATACATGCCGGCGTTCTTCAGCTCGCAGGCAAGCGATTCGGAAAGCCCGTACCCTGATGCAAACGATGTTGCGATCGCCCTCTTTTTGTCCACGTGCGCCACCATCTGCGTAATGTCCTTCCGGATCATTGGCTCGCCACCATCAAACGAGATTAGGTATGTGCCAAGATCAAGCGTCTGATCGATCACGCTCTTGACCATGGAGAGCGACATTTCCGCGCCGCTAACATCCGATGCGCCGCAGTGGATGCAGTTGTTTGGGCAGCGCGTCGTGATCCCGATCGAGGTCTGGTCCGGCACACGCTTCCGTAACAGCGCATTCACCTCTGCCGAGATCATTCTGTCAAACACGACGCCTGGAATCGGGGGGATCCATGTTGAGAAGACAAGCCGCCCTTCCTCACTTAACACGGGCTTTTCACTGGCGAAAACCCGGTTTATCTTCTTGATAATTGGTTTTGCTGGCAGGGCGAGCACACCTTCAGCATCAAGATGCACCTTATCGTTGTGAGTGGTTACGTTCAGTTTCAGCAGGGGGTTTTCATAGACGCGCATCGATTGGGTATTTCTGGCAGAAGTTTATCAAAAACTTTTACATGTCTGACACCCGATTCCAGGGTCTTTGAAACACACCGATTTTTTAGGGAGTGTTTGAAGGAACCTGGGCGCAATGCACAGTGGCAATGACCGCACTAATCACGCGAGTTAAAATATTAAGGTTGCAAGAATACAAACAATCACCATGGCGATCGATGAAACCAGCATTACCCGAGCAATCATCACCGAATTTACGAAGTCATTCCTTGATGTAACCAACGTGGATGCAGCACTAGTTGGCGCAGGACCCGCGAATCTCGTTGCAGCACACACCCTTGCAAAAGCAGGCGTGGATACGGTTGTCTTTGAGCGGAACATCTCGATCGGCGGCGGCATGTGGGGCGGCGGCATGATGTTCCCAAAAATCGTGGTGCAAGAAGAAGCACGCCGCTTCCTTGACAAATTCAACATCAAATACACCGAAAGCGAACCCGGACTCTATGTGGCGGATTCAATCGAATCAGTCTGCCGAATTGCCACAGGTGCAATCGAAGCAGGCGCAAAGATTTTCAATCTGATAAGTGCCGAAGACGTAGTAATACGGGAAAATAACCGGGTGTCAGGACTTGTTCTCAACTGGACCGCTGTTGAGCGGGCGCACCTGCACGTAGATCCACTGGCAATCCGGTCAAAAGTAGTGATCGACGGCACCGGACACGACGCAGAAATATGCCGAATCGTGCAAGAAAAAATACCGAGCGCACCAGACAACCTGCACGTCATAGGCGAGCAACCAATGTGGGCAGACGCCGGCGAACGTGCACTACTCAATTTCACAAAAGAAGTATACCCGGGACTAATTGTTTCAGGCATGGCAGCAAACGCAGTCTACGGCGGACCGCGAATGGGACCAATCTTCGGCGGCATGATGCTATCAGGCGAGCGGGCGGCAGAGATTGCGATGAAAATCATTGATTGAAAGGTATGTGTTTAGCTGAGGCGAAAAAACGGCACTGTTCAATTTTCTAGTGATAAGATAGAATACACCCTATCTGAAACTTTTAACTATTCAAGGTGAATATGTCCATGGTGATAGCAAATGGTCACTTTGGATGGTGCTGTATCGAACATCTTCAGAATTCCGCAGCACGCTCATTCCGCGCCCCGCCGCAATATTCGCGATTCTCGCCGCAAACATGCCAGCAACAAATCCGGCGTCGATATTCACGACCGTACGAACACGCATGACTGAAGCATCGAGAGAAGCGCTGCCTCGCCCCTGAACCACACTTCATCATTATGTATCTGATGCCCCTCGTGCCAATTATATGCCCCTCTTCGGTTAGACGTGCTTGCGCCATCTTGGCATCCAAAACCTCTAAAAAAGAAAGGAAAGGAAGAAAATCCTCCTTTCATATCTATACTATCTGAAAGATTAGTTCGCCTCGGTGGCATCGTAGTTCTGACCACTGTCGATGCTCACACAATCACTACTCTGATCGTGGGGTACCTTGACGAACACACTTCCTTCAGTTTCAGCTATTCCATCGCTGGCAAGGAACGTGATCTCATACACCCTGCCATCCTTATCCCCTGACCGCTCGGCTCTGAGACTGGTTGTGTCAGTTCCAACCCCGCTTGCATCGGGCGCTTTATCCTCACCGCCAGCACCATCGATTGACGCCGTTGGTTCGTCACTGGTAATACCCGTGACGGTGATCGCGATGAGGTCGCCGTCCGGGTCTGTGACACCCTCAATAGTTATGTCAACGAACTTGTGGTTGGGTGGCCAGAGACAGTCTGTGCTCGGGTATGCATCGGTAACGTTTGGTGGCTGGTTGGGAATGAAGGTCGCGTCATCGCTGTCACTTGCTTCTCTGCCACAGCAAGAAGTCGTAGCCGTAAATGTGATAGTGCAAGGATCAGTCGCACCATCAGGTGCGGTTACGGTTACTATGTTGTCAGCGTCGATGTCTACTGTCCAGCCACCACATGCATATAAAGCAGACCAATCCACTGGAATAACGAGGTCTAGGCAGTCATCAAGGTCAAATGACTCGAATGGTGCTGTCTGATCAGGAATGTCGCCAACTATAGGCACGGGACAGACTGTGAATGTAGCATCATCGATGTCGATCACTTCATCATCGGCATCGTAGGCGATGAATGTGATGGTTTCACTCCCGGTCCAGCCTACAGGATACGTGAGCATGACAACATTGTCTGCATCAATACTGACACTCAGATCAACATTGCCGCTGTAACCATAATGATCTACGTCACCAGTCGTGTAGTCATCAAGATCAAACATCTCAAAGCTTTCCCCTGCCAGAATACACTGGTCTGGTATGCCCTCTATTTCTTGCTGGAGCCTTCCGCCACCCAATTCATATAGTTTGGTGCCGCTTGTGACCCAGAAATGACCAAGGGGCTCAAAACCCATCCCTTCAACATGCTGTCCATACGAATATGAGAAGCGATTCACCTCCCTCCAGCCATTGTGGGGGCCAGTCCCGGTATACTCCCATTGCCCGATGTAATCCGAGGTCATGTCAGAAATCCATAGGTAGCCGTTGACAAATTCCATACCATCATGATGGTTTCCGCCATAATCCGGATATGTGAACTCGTTCTGCCATGCAGTATCAACATCGGCATCAAAACTGTGGACGACTCGATTTCGGCTGCAGCTATACCAGACGTTGTTATCAACATCATAGGCAAAAGTCTCATCTCCATTGCCTATTATAGCGTTTCCATTCTTATCACTCACCTTCCCAAGATATGCGCCAAAGCTGCCATCAGCATTCCTTGACCATTTTTCAATACCACTGTATGCACCATAGTATATACAGTCATGGTCCGCATCAACATAGAACTCGGCATGATGGCTTCGTGACCAACCACAATCACCTCTGAAATTATGGCTTCCAACCGGGGTAAAGGTTCGTGGAGCCATCGGTCCCGTAGCATCCGGGTTATTGGGATGCATATTTGGATCTGCCCCCTCAGGAATGGATACCTGATATATATAACAAGTACCGCTGTTATCAACATATAGCAGACCTGCGGTCTCGTTCAGCTCGTACCCATCGACAGCATATCCAGATACTGCCGTATTGCCGTATATGAAATAGTCGTCTGGCGCCGCGGTAGCTGTTGGCATCACTGCCAGCACGCTCACAACCATTAAAGCCGCTAACAAAGCTGTATTTCTTTTCCGTATGTTACTATTCATTTCTTGTTAACCTCCTTTTGTTTTGGTTTTCATTCTGGGTATTTACCTCGTGGCAAGGCGCCCTTACGGCTGCCTTGTGTCATTGCGCTCCCGACGGCGCTCCAAAGTACAGAAAAGCATATAAGCATGAGCAACGCGTACACTATTCTGCATTAAACCGATGCCACAAGATGCTTTTCTCTAAGCATCACAGAAAGCCACCTGTGATGTTGCGCTTTGCACAGATGCGCTCACCACATATTGCCACCATGCCACAAGGAAGGTGGTGATCCATAGTGCATTTTATTGGATCTTTGCCATGTGGCTGCGCACCTGTACGGTGTCAGGGTTCATGAGATGATGCGAAACTATGTTCAGTAACATTGTTTCTGAACAATGTTCAGGATCATCTAATCATGCCTGCTTCCGCGCCCCCGCTGCCCGCGCCATACTCAACTGAGACCGGCAGCAACAACGATTGCGTCAACGCCACTCTCAACAATCGTGCCAAGATCCGGAAATAGCCTGTGGATGCCTGCTGCACCGGAATCGATGATCATCCTCTGCTGCAACCCGCGCCCCCTCTGCAACCAGGATGTTCTCGGTTCCGGCGTTGATGGTGCCAATTCGCCCTCAGGTCCGTTCGAGCGGGGCGGTGCCGCATACAAGCGTTCTCGCACGTTTGTTCCATTCAATTAGTTGGGGATCAATCTCTGATTTGAGCAAATTAAGTTGAGCGTCCGACACCTTTGTTATGAGAATGCGCTTTTTGCCTCTGTTCCCACTTATAGATGCCCGCACGATGTGGACAAGATCTTCAGGACTCTTCCCCTCGGCGAGAACCGCCTCTGGTATGCCGGTTCGCTCTGATCGATTACAATCGATCTTGGCGATCTCCGCAATCTCTTTGAAACGCAGGATAGGGACGGCTTTCTGATGTGTGTGTTGGGGTTGTTTGCCTGGTTCGGGATGGTGCGTCGGTGATGGCGGGCAGCCAGAACTTAAGTTCACTTGAGTTGTGTTCCAGTTTGTTTTTTAAGAAGAGTTAAATATTAGTCTGCCGTTATCAAGGATTATGAGTCTTATAAGAGATGCGCAGAATGGAACGGTAACAGATGAGATGAAGGTGGTCGCGCAGGTGGAGGGTGTTGACCCTGAGTTTGTGCGTAGTGGTGTTGCAAGTGGAAGGATTGTGATCCCGGTGAGCCCGTATCGTGAGACCCGGGCGTGTGGTGTTGGTAAGGGGATGCGTACTAAGGTGAATGCGTCGGTGGGCACGTCATCTGATATTGTGGACATTGATCTTGAGGTAGAAAAAGCGAAGGTGGCGGAGAAGGCGGGTGCGGATAGCCTGATGGAACTTTCAACTGGTGGTGATCTTGTTGAGGTTAGAAAGCGGGTGATTGCGGCAACACCGCTTTCTGTTGGGAGTGTTCCGTTGTATCAGGCGTTTATTGAGGCGATCGAGAAGGACGGCGCGGTTGTGAACATGGACCCGGATGACTTGTTCAGGATAACCGCGGAGCAGGCGAAGCTTGGAACTAACTTTATGGCGATTCATACGGGGATTAACCTCTTGACGGTTGAGCGGCTGAAGAACCAGGGTAGGTATGGTGGGCTTTGCTCGAGAGGTGGCGCGTTCATGACTGCGTGGATGCTGCACAATGAGAAGGAAAATCCTCTTTACAGCGAATTTGATTATCTTCTTGAGATCATGAATGAGCATGAGGTCACGCTCTCGATGGGTAATGGCATGCGGGCGGGCGCTGTTCATGATGCAACTGACCGTGCAGGAATTCAGGAACTGATCATGCATGCGGAACTGGGTGATCGGGCGCATGAGGCGGGTGTTCAGGTTATTGTTGAGGGTCCGGGGCACGTCCCGATAAATGAGATCGACACGAACGTAACTTTGATGAAGAGCTTGACTGGTGAAAAGCCGTTTTACATGTTAGGTCCGCTTGTCACTGATATTGCGCCTGGCTATGATCACATTGTAACTGCAATTGGCGGCGCAATCTCAAGTTCCTGTGGAGCTGACTTCCTTTGCTATGTGACGCCCGCAGAGCATCTTGCACTCCCTAACGTTGAGGACGTTTATGAAGGTGTGATGGCTTCACGGATCGCTGCGCATGTTGGCGACATGATTAAGTATGGTGATCGTGCGAGGGGCTGGGATCTTGATATGGCAAGGGCACGGCGTGATCTGGACTGGGGCAGGCAGTACGAGGTTGCAATTGATGAGGAACGTGCACGAGAGATTAGGAGCAGCAGGCTTCCTGAGGACACTGAGGCATGCACGATGTGCGGGGACTTCTGTGCACTTAAGATCGTGAAGGAGAACTTCAACTTCGATCGGTGAGGTGAATTCAGCAAGAATTGGGCTTGTGGGCAGGGGGTGGGGGCTCCCGGGTTTTGTGATGCTGGCATAATTGAGCGCCTGCGACGGTTGATCGGGGACTTCTTTCAGGTTTCTGGCATTCTTAAGTTGCAGTAAACAAACAACATGTCACAGCAGTTATTCGCTCAACTCGTCCTCTTATGGTTACATGTGTTCATCGAGGATTTAATCTGTTTTTAGGCAGTTTTTATCACGGATTATCACTTAATATCGCACCACCGTACTCTATCTACGAGATACTCACAACCGAATTGCCGGGAGCCAAGATCTTCTGTGGTCAACAGATGTATTATAGTTCACGGGGTTGATTTTAATATAGGTTATGAAACTTACGACTACTCAGGTTGAGATTTTAACGACGCTTATCAGCCTTTTCCGCAGGAAGGGGGGTGCAGTGAAGGGCGATGAGCTTGCCGTTATGATTAATCGTACCTCAGGTACTGTGAGGAATCATATGCAGGCGTTAAGGGCGCTTGGGATGGTGGAGAGCGTGCCCGGACCGAAGGGAGGATATCGTCCGACAAGCCAGACTTATGATACCCTCCACATCACCAACCTGCCGGGCATGACCAAAACAAACATATATCGCAACGGTAAGATTGTTAAGGATGTAACCGCATGTGAAATCTCGTTTACGACCGTTCAAGATCCAAAAACGTGCAATGGCAGGGTTAAGGTTCTGGGCGACATTCGTAAGTTCCATGATGGCGACATCATTAAGATCGGACCAACACCAAACAACAAACTCGTGATCAGGGGGAAAGTCATCGGGCGAGATGATACAAGAAACATCCTTGTTTATGCGATTTCAGAGGTTATCACCCTGCCAAAGAGGCGTATTCGGGAGTGGGTCAGCAACAACCGCGCCACGGTTGAGGTAGATAATACTGTGAAAGTGGCTGCGGACACCCTTTTAAAACATGAGATTGCTGGCGCTCCCGTGATGGATAACAATACTATTGTTGGCATTGTGATGTTGACCGATATTATAAGAGCTTTGATCGCGGGATCCATTAATCAGAAGGTGTGGAACATCATGTCAGGGGACGCAATCTCGATTGATGGTGATGCGTCGATCTCCAGTGTTGCAAAACTCTTTGACCAGCATCAGGTCAACAACATCGTCGTGGTCGTTAATGGAAAACCGTATGGCGTCGTATCGAAAAAAGATATACCGCAGGACCGCATAACCATCGGCGAATCGATAATTGCACCTACGATGAGCGCTTGATACTGTTAAGCGCCCAGGGATGATGGATTACCATGCTGCGTAGATGGGGCGTTCTTCAACATCTGAAACCGTCACGCCACCGAGTTCGGAGTGTAACACGGTTCGCACCCGTCCCGCACCCTCGGTAGTCAGCTGGATGCGCGCCATCTGTGTTTCCCGCTCTTCATAGAACAGGTTATTTCCTTGAACCACACTGTGCATGATAATATCAAGTTGCTGCACTCTGGCGATGACTCCGGTTGTGCCGGTGGTGATATCACCGTGACTGGTTGATGACACAAAAACCGGATCGCCAACAGTGATGTGCAGCACGGAAACAAAGTTATGTGGACTTCTGATCTCAATGGTGCGCAGTATGCGGTTTTCCAGATCACGCATCGTGTTATTTGACAGTCCGGATAGTACAACACATTTCATCACGAATCACCCATACATTGCGAGTGGGTTTTGAGGTCCCACCTCAGGTTCTACCGTATTTCTCATGTCCTCTGCGAGTTTCTGCATTTCAAGTTCGATGTGCCCTGCCTCCCGGACCAGTTTTTCGGTGTCAATTGAGAGATTGTACAGATCGTTTAAGACCTTGATCACGGCAACCGCAGCAAGCGGATCCGGATTTTGGCTATGAGTACTTCCAAGCAGGCTGATCGCAGGAAAGTTACGGGAAGCGCATTCGGTCACGATGCTGCCCGCAATTCCGGAGATCGTGCCCATCTGAAAGATTTCAACCAGTTTCTTGATGTTTTCAATCCCTTCGTCTGTTGTTGCTGCACCAAACACGGCATGTTCCTCGTTTTCCAGTGGGATGCCGGCAACCGAGACGACCTCGCGTGCATTGATTGATACTGCCCAGTTGATGAGCGATTTACTCACAATATATGCAATACTCGGGTGGATTGGGATGTCTGAAACCACCGCGATCAGCTCGTTCTTGGCGCTTTCATATATTCGCACTGGCAGGTTCACCCGCCCCTCAAGTAGCATTGCAACCGGCGGGAAGTACTTTGAATGGATCGCGCCTAAATATTCCATATTAAGCTCATGTATAATTTGTTGGGTTGCAATGTTTCCCACGAGTCCAACGCCGGGAAAGCCTTCTATAAGTACGGGGTTGCGCGACTTTGGGTTTTTTGCAATCACGTCAACTTCCAGGTCCGCTGCCATAATTAAACTGGTTGGGGTGGATTGTAGATAAAGATTATGATCGCCTGATGAGTTTTCCAGACATACGTTTAATAGTAAACACATTCAGAGAGCACACTTCATCGGCGGGAATGCGCCCGCAGGGATGTGACTGCGAAAGAGGCAGTTGAACCATAAAATAGGTGAATTTGTAAATGACAAGATCCTTTTACACATATATCAGGGATGCATGGAAGAGTCCTGACACGACTTACGTGAATGACCTCAGGTGGCAGCGACTTCAGGAATGGCGTAGTGACCGAAGCGTGGTTCGGATCAGAAGACCAACGCGGCTTGACCGTGCACGTGCGCTTGGCTACAAGGCAAAGCAAGGTATCATTATTGTTCGCGCGAAAGTGCGGCGTGGTGGCAGACGTAAATCAAGATACATACGCGGGCGCCGGACAAAACGCATGGGAATGCGTAAGATAACGCCGCGAAAGAGCATGCAATGGATTGCTGAGGAGCGCGTAAGCAGAAAATATCCGAATATGCAGGTTTTAAACTCTTATTGGGTTGGAGAAGATGGGAAACACAGGTGGTACGAGGTTATACTGGTTGACCCGAGCCATCCGGTGATTAAAAAAGATCCGCAGCTGAAGTGGATATGTGATGTTCACGGCAGGACAGAACGCGGCTTAACAAGTGCTGGACGGAAAGGACGGGGTCTGCGCACGCGCGGCAAAGGCACAGAGAAGGCGCGACCAAGCATCGGGTCACATCTGGGTAAGCGAGGTAAATAAAACGGTTTTTTCACAAAAAATCGGGTGAAACCGGTCTTTTTGGCGGGGCTGGTGATGTGCGCTTGCAGGAGTTTTTCCGCGTCCATCTCCACCCCCCCCCCCACATTTCCAACTTTCAGCGGAGTTTCGTGCTTGTGGTTGCGAAAACTTAAAAGCATATTACACACTATTTTATTATATAATGTGGGTGAGGATTGTCCTCGTAGCGCTTGTGCTGGCCATAACCTGCGCGCCGGCAGCAGGTGATCGTTGTGAGGAGGATGTATGGATATGTCAGGGCGTATATGAGCTTAATCTGAGCGAGCGCGTTATTATTGATGATTACACCATAAAACTGCGAGATATTCATAATAACAGCGCTATGCTGGTGATATATAAGAACAAGCAGTTTATAGACCGGTATTACATGTTGGAAGGTGACACTGAAACGTATTTTGATCGATTCCGGATAACGCTCAGCCGGCTTGAGAACGAGTCTGTGACGGTTACACCATACATGTATGGCAAGGAGCGGCTGTGGGCAAAGGAGGGTGCAGTCAACCTGTTGGTCGGTGAGAAGTACACCACTGGCGATTATCAGATTCGTGCCGTCGGTTTCACTGATAAATCCGTAAATCTGAGTATTGATAATGGGAATGTTCCTGTTGTTTCAGACGTGTTTGATGTTGGGGACTCACGTGTTTATGAGGGGGTGCTGAAGGTGTTTGTCAGGTATGTGCAGGATGATCACTGTATAATTGAGACGTACCATCTGTTAGCACCGTCTCTGGACCTAAATATTGATGTGAACGACCGGTATCAGCCAGATCAGGTGATTGAGTGTGGTATAACCATTTGGAATGATGGTGTTCCGGTTAGGGACGTTTTTCTTGATGTGCAGGTTAGTGTTAAGCCTGATACTGGTGGTGAGGTGGTTTTTAACGAGACGTTCCGGGAGGATTTCTCGATGTGGTATCAAGTGATTCGCTCGAGTGATATCTGCAATCTGACGATTTATCCGCCGGTACTGCCGTACGCCTCCAATATCTCGATTGTTGCAAGTGTAAGCGGATATATCTGGAATAATGATAGTTATTCGACTAATTGTACTATGGAAACCAGGATAACTCCGTATATTCTCGCCCGGAAATTTGTCACGCCAGATGAACTGGTCGTGCCCGATTCTGCAACGGTCAGTATTACTGTCAGGAATCTCAGGAACAATGGTACTGATATAGAACTTATTGACACGGTCCCTGATGGGTTTGTGATCAAAAATGAAGACGGTAATAGGAGCGATATGAGTTTTGATCATGAAATCGGGTGGGTTTTTCGGTTGGAGCCGCGTAGTTTCATGAATGTTACTTATCAGATGGCTGCAAGGAAAGTCGGGGCATTTAAGGTTCCGGTGTGCATGGCGTCGCACGAGGGGTACGCCGTATCATCGTATCCTGGTAGCACTATCACGGTGCATGGACCGGTGATCACGGCAGAGAAGGTTTTGCTTGCGACGCTTGATGCGCATACCCGACAGGTGGTAATCCTCATTGAGAATGTGGGTGACCGTGCAGCCGACATCGAATTTGTTGATGAGGTTCCGCCCGGCGTCGTGGTGATTGGTGGCGATATGGCTGGAACAGCGCGGATCATGCCTGGGGGGGTGTATAATCATTCGTACGTTATCCAGTTTGAGGATATGGGCTCGCTGCCATCGGTGGTTGTTAGGTTCACGGATGATTCTGGTACCAGTGGAGCTGTGCGGTCGAATTCGGTTGGCGGTATGACTGGGGGGGAGGGGGTGGATGATGTGGGTGATGTAAGTGATGTAGGTGATGTGGGTGATGTGGGTGATGTGGGTGATGTGGAATATGGTGAAGGTGTTGGGGGTGTGAAATGTGTGGGTGATGATAGGATAGCTGTGCCGGGGGATGTTCAAACAGTGACAATCAGCCGCGGTAGGCTTGCCATGTTACTGATACAAATCTTCATATTGTTTGCCTGCATATTTTTAGTGCCGATCGTGGCAGGCTATCTAATGCTGCGAAATACAGAGTAGGGGGACGCAAACATGCTACTAATATCGCTAATACTATATTTATTATACACCATACTCGTGCTTATACTCCTGATCCGAATCTCATCGTTCATTGCAACAATCTTACTGCTTGGCATCCCCCTGATTCTTGTTCTGGCACTCCCTGACCAGTCGGTCGCTTTCCTGTCATATCAACATGCAGTGCTTGGAAACGGGCTGATACCCATCAACAACCTCCACATACTGCTATTTATATGGTCAGCGTTGATCGCAGTCATTCTGTACACCGAATTTATCACATGGTATCTTGGACGCCTGGAAGGAGGGGCTGCGGGCACAGAGAGCGCAGGAGCAGGCGCTCCAGAGGCAGAGAGGTCTGTGCAGGATCTGGCTGGTAGCGATGAACCGGCTGAGGCACCCGGGACCGGAGAGATAGAACCTGGGCTGGATGATGCGCCCGGAGTTCCAGACAAGCTAATGATTGGTGATGATAACGGGTTTCCGAGAGATTTCGGGATGGATGAAGAGTTTGAACTGGAGGATTTTGACGGATTTCCCGGTTGAACGAGTGTTTTCATAAGTATGCCTCTGAGCACAGTAGATCTGGCGTGACCAGGGGCTACGAGGTGTTTCACATCCGTTCCACAGTAACTTCGTTGTGTTATAGTGCGTACATCGGTTAAACAGAAGAGTTATGGCAATTAACTGGTGTATCCCATATATAAGGTGTTGTTGTTGGTACAAAGTTAATTATCCCGGAATAATCTACCTAAAATTGTATGATTTCACATAAACTCATGAACAAGCACCTAATTTATAAGGAATTAAGATAAGAGTATTCAGAGGAAGGGCAAACCTATGAGAGTAGCGATAATCTATAATAAGGATTTAACCGGTGTGATTAATCGGTTTGGAATGCAGAACAAGGAGAAATACAACCCTACAACAGTCAAAATGGTGGCAAACGCCCTCGAAAAGGGTGGGCATAATGTCCGTATTGCTGAAGGGGATATGCACGTAATCGAAAGATTAAAAGAGTTCATGCCAAGCGTGATCGAAGGTGAGCGGATGGGCATGGTGTTTAACATGGCGTACGGCATCCAGGGTGAGAGCCGCTACACACATATTCCGGCGATGCTTGAGATGCTTGGAATCCCTTATGTGGGCTCAGGACCCGATGGACACTCGCTCGCACTGGACAAGGTGATCACCAAGATAATCATGCAGAAACACGGCATTCCAACCCCTAATTTCTGGGTGTATTCAAAGATGGACGAGGACATGAGTGATGTCGAGTATCCGGTCATCGTGAAGCCAAAGATGGAGGCAGTCTCGTATGGAATCAGGATCGTGGAGAACGAGAGTGATCTGCGCGAGGCGGTGGAGTTTGTGACCTCTGAATTTAAGCAGCAGGCGCTTGTTGAGCAGTTCATCCGTGGCAGGGAGTTTTGTGTGGGTTTGCTCGGGAACGGGGACCCTGAGGCGTTTCCCGTCCTGGAGATCGATCTTGAAGGCGACCCGGATGCAATCCAGACAGTGGATGACAAGCAGCAGACGCCCCATAACAAGATATGCCCCGCAGAAATATCTCCGGAACTTACGGATGCAATGGTCAAGCTGAGTAAAGATGCTTTTCGTGCCCTCGGGCTTCGGGATTTTGCGCGTGTGGACATTCGCATGGACGAGGATGAAAACATATATCTCCTTGAGATCAACTCGATGGCAAGTCTTGGTGTCACAGGTTCCTTTGTCCATGCCTCAGAGGTTGCCGGCTATAACTACAACCGACTTACAAACAGGATCATAGATGTTGCGGCGGTCAGGTATTTTTCTGAGAACATGCTGCCCGGGGAAGAGTTAACAGAAATTGGTGAAAAGAAATTACCGCTACCGATCCGTATCCGCGGTTTTCTGAGGACAAAACAGGAGGATACCGAAAAGTTACTTGAAAAAATGGTGAATATCAATTCATACGTGCGAAACGTAGACGGCGTCAATTCACTGGGTACGCTCGTGCGGCAGCAGCTAAGTTCTATCGGTTTCTCACACCAGGTCATTCCAATGGTGGAAGTGGGAAACATCCTGCTACTCTCCAATTCAACCGATAACGATTATGATGTGCTACTTCTAAGCCACCTGGACAATTCCACTCCGTTCACAAGGCAGATCCAATACCATAAAACCGAACAGCGACTATATGGAACTGCTGTGTGGGATAACAATGGCGGACTTGCTATGATGGTTGCAGCCTTGCGGGCGTTACGGTTCACCCGCATCCTGCGGAAGATGAAGGTTGGGGTCTTACTCACAACAGACAACACCCGATATGGCAGGGTTACCGGAAACCACATACAGGAGATCCTGCAGAGAGCAGGGGTTGTGCTGGGATTAAGCGGCGCATCCCTTGATGGAACCGTTGTCACCTCACGTTCCGGTGCAGCGGTGTACAACTGCCAGATGAACCTTCGGGATGCAGGGGCTGCAGGGGACGTTGCAAGAGCAACCGCATCGGTTAGCAGGCTGCTTGCCAGTCTGACAAAACTCTCAAGCGAATCAGGTGGTGCGGTCGTAATTCCGCGGAAAGTGAATATGAAATCGGGCATCGCAATCCTGCATGCAAACTGCGAAGCGCAACTCAGTGTGAGGTTTGACAATCAGGAGCAGGGAGAGACACTCGACCGGAAGATACGCAGCCTCGTGAAAAATATGAACAGCAGGAAAACCCGTTTCCAGATCGAAGGCGGCATCTGTCGCGCCCCAATGATGCGTAACCAGAAGACCGAGGACATATACCAGCGGGTGAGGGCTATCAGTAACCAGCTTGACATCAGAACGGTTGAAGAGCACAGGTGGAGCTCATCTGATATATGTGCCGTACGCCAGGACCGAGCAAGAATAGATGGTCTGGGACCAATTGGGGATGCTCCGCACGACTATGAGGAGTACATACTGCGGCACAGCCTCATTGACCGGGCTGCGCTGCTTGCGCTGCTCATAAATGACCTGAGACCAGGGAAGCGATAATAATGGATTTTAAAGAGATCGAATCGAGATTTCAGCCCACCAGCGACGGTAAGTACGCAGAAGCAGAGAACGGTATGGTTGCAACCGCGTTTCCTGGCGCCACACGCGCCGGCGCCCGGATGCTGAGGGATGGGGGAAACGCAGTGGACGCAGCATGTGCCGCTGCCATTGCGCTCGGGGTCTGCGAGCCACAGAGCAGCGGCATCGGCGGGCAGACAATGATGCTTATCACTTTAGAGAACGGCAAAGTGCTCGCAATCGATGGATCGTCAAGGGCGCCCTCGCTCGCCCATGTCGGTGCAATATACAAGGACGACCGCTCCCACGGCTATCGCGCCGCTACGGTGCCAAGTACTCTTGCAACCCTCTGGTATGTCAACAAAAACTATGGGTTACTCCCATGGGAACAAATCCTTGAGCCAGCGATCCGTCTTGCTGATGATGGATATGTGATCACCCCGCTCCAGCACCGCATCCAGAAACAGGAACTTAAAAACTTCAATAAGGTCGAGTCCGGATCAGGCAAAAAATACTTTTTGAAGGATGGAGAACCATATCTCCCGGGAGACATGTTCTACCAGCCAGATCTTGCCCGACTCTTGAGGATACTTGCAGATAAGGGCGTGGAAGAGTTCTATCAGGGAAAGGTTGCAAAACAGATAGATGCTGATATGCGTGAGAATGGTGGGCTTCTTCGGTATGATGATCTTGCCCTGATCCCGTTTCCCATCGTCAGAAAGCCTCTGAAACGAAAGTTCAGGGGGCTAACCGTCTACAGTATGCCTCCACCGGGCGCGGGAAGAAGCCTTCTCTTCACGCTCTCGATGATAAACATGATAAAGCCCGCACACCTCAATCGGGACGAATTTGCCAAGGCGCACCTGCTCGTGGAGATATTCAGGAACACCTTGCTGGAACGCTCAGACCGACCATTCGACCCCAATTATTACCCGCAGGTGGCAGAACAGGACATATTAAAGCGCACGTATGTCAGGAGCTGCATCCGTGAGATAACCCGTGAATCAGAGATACGCATTCCGGTCCACGAGACCGAGGATGAGTTCACAGGAGAAACCACACATCTATCGGTCATAGACGGTTCAGGGATGGCGGTCAGCCTAACCCAATCGATCGAGCGGACGTACGGGAGCAAAGCTGCTGCGGACGGGCTTGGATTTCTGTATAATAACTACCTTATGGATTACGAATACAAAACGTTCTCCCATCCGTTTTATCTACGTCCAAACGCAGTTCCGTGGGCTACGGTTGCACCGACCCTTATCTTCCGTGGCAAGGATATCTGGATGGCTGTAGGAAGCCCGGGAAGCGAACGGATCTTCTCTGCAATCGCCCAGTTCCTGATCCATGTTGTTGATGAGCACCAGTCAATCGGTGAGGCGATGCATGCCCCGCGTCTGCACTGCTCACTTGGAGGACGTGTAAGTCTTGAGGCAGAACGTTTTCCGGATAGATTTCCTGCATTTTTCCGGCAGAAGGGGTACCGGATCGACGAGAGAGAATCGTTCTCATTTTATCTTGGCGCAATACACGCGGTACTGAAAAAACACGACGGCACCGGATTTCAGGGAGTGGCTGAAGTCAGACGGGACGGAACTGCCGAGGGATACTAAAAAAATGGGTGACCGGTACCCCTTGTTGATATCCACCCCGCACGGCGGAGGCACCATACCACCTGAAGTTGCGGGTGCGGTCAGCATAACAGAGAGAGACATCTTCTATGATGGGGACGCGCTCACCCGCGAGATATATGACTTTGGGAAGCGTGTGGACGCGTTTATCAAGATGCCGATTGCACGGGCGATTATGGATGTGAACCGGGCTTCTGACGATCGCGCCCCTGCGAATCCTGATGGGGTTGTGAAGACGGTGACAACATGCGGCACACAGATCTACCGGGAAGGCATGTTTCCTGATGAGGCTCTTGTTGAGGACTTGCTGCAGAAATATTATTTTCCGTATCACAAACAGTTGGGTGATCTTCTGGATGGTAGCGACATCAGACTGGCTCTTGATTGCCATAGCATGCTTGAGCGTTCGCCGGCGGCAAGCGACAAACCCGATATGCCAAGACCGCTGATATGCCTGAGCAACCGGGGCGACAGCGAGGGGTTGCCTGTGAGGGGACGCGGTCCTGTAACCTGCCCGCCCGAATGGATACGTGCTCTTGCAGAATCGCTCGGGCAGACGTTTTCAGGTGGTGGCAGGGTTGCGATAAACGATCCGTTCGCGGGCGGGTATATCTCTCAGTATCATTATGAACGGGAGGGAACACCTTGGATTCAGATCGAGATTAACCGCAAGCTCTATCTGAACGAGACGTGTTTCGATCCGGATCGGTTAAGGGTGGATCCGAGGATCATTCAGGAATTAAGAGAGCGAATATTTGATGCTCTTGTGCGATTCTTAACTGTGATCTGATATTCCTCGTTTTCAGGAGTTTTAACGCATTCTTCACCTGATGTTTGTGTCGTCTGCACACTTTGTAGATGTGTTTTCTGCTGGATACCTTGGCACATTGACATATTCAGGTGCAAATGTTATCGTTCGGAAGACGCTCTCACCTTCTGTAAGGACTTCTTTGAGGTAAAAGATGTGAATTACAACCGTTTACTAAGGACTTGCTAGGGAAATAACCTGTTACAATTCGCCATATTCATGAGAACGGCATGAATCACACGAATGTCAGGGGTGTGGCATGACATCAGCCAGTTTTGCTACTTTATTTTTCGGTAAGCACTAAGGATATGAGCTGGAAGAATAAACATACAGAGGTTACTTTTATATTCTATTCCGTTAATGGTTATGTGTGATTAAGGTATCTGGCATCTTTGGCTTGCACGACGTTCCTCTGAGAATTAATCGGGATGGGATACACATCTCAGTTAAAAGGATGACCTGCGGTCTCCTGTATAAAAGAGAGTGCATGGGTGAAGAGGTGGAAGATATTCTTTTATCAAACGACAGCAAAATCCTTATTAATCCTGTTGAGCCTGTGAATAAGCCACAAGAGCTGACCCCACACTTCTTAATCGAGTTTGAAAAGTCGATTTTTATCGAACCAAACGCAAAAAAAACAATCTTTGTAAAATTCCCGGTGGAGATTGGTGTCTTTGTACATGGCAAGAAGAAGTTTCAGATCCTTGACGTCCTCACACTGAATAAACAGAAGTTCACCCTATATGGTGACGTTGTAAGCGGGGTTATCTGCAAGTACTGGAAGAGTGAAGTGTATTCCACGATACCGGACACAAATCCTGTTTACAAAGGAGTAATAGAGATTAACCTAACAAATACAACCGCGCGATGGGTTGAAGTGACACAAACAGTCTTTGCAGCTCACGGAATGAAGATTTACTACAGCGACGATCGGGTTGCTATGAGGGCGAATATGAGAATCGTGGGTAAAAAGGTCGCAGAGGTGGATTTTGTCAATTCTCCTCTTGAGAAAGGGATGAAAAGATCTCTGGAACTCTACACCTCACGATTAACAAAAATTCCTGTGGTTGCAACACGGTTTCTGATGGATGAAGGTATATGATTCTTGACACAATTGTCTACGGTGATGTCACCCTTCTCAAGCTCCTCTGGATCTCAGTATGCCTCATAATTGCAGCCCTGATCGCCAAATTGGCGACGCTTAACATAAAAAGGTCGCTTAAGGACCGGATGGACCGGGACCATCTGGAAATCACAACTAAGGTCGTGTACTACACAATTGTCATCATTGCTGTGCTTCTGGCGCTCCCGGCACTTGGAATACACCCATCGAATCTGCTTGTCGCAGGGGGTGTTGTCGGCATAGTGATCGGTTTTGCGAGCCAG
>RXIK01000199.1 GCA_004211975.1 Methanosarcinales archaeon
AATTTGTTCTGGTCGGTTGAACAACATGATGCCAATCCTGCAAACAGTGGCAGGATATGACTTCCGAAATCAGTGGAATCAGTGTTAATCTGTGGCAAATAAAACTTTTAGCCACAGATGAACACTGATTTCACAGATTAACGATACAAATGACTTTCCAGATCGACAGCGCTCAATTTTATCAGTTGTGCTTACACAAGACAACCCCGAGTAACCAGAAAATAATAAAAAGTCCCATTCTTCGCTTTACACCGCCCAAAACCGGTCACACAAATACGATGTATTTGTTACCCTCAGCAAACACGGTTTTTGAATACAACCCGTAAACTATGGGGTTTTAGCGAATTTTCCACAAAAAAATACATGCTCAACACCACATGGCTAAAACCACGGTGATTAAAGCAAGAAATTTAACCGTGGAATGTGCAGAAGAACGCAGAGAGATAGAGAGAGACAAAACTCTGCATACTCCGCGTCCTCTACGATGATTTCAAACCACTAAAAAAACTGCCCGAAAACAGATTAAATTCCCGATAAACACCCGTAACCAGAGGGGAATGAGCTGCGCAAATAATCGATGTGACGGGTCGTTTGTTTACTGCAACGTAAGGATGCCAGAGACACAGAAAATCGAGTGTTTGCATCGACTATTTGATTCGTTCCACCATCTTCACAGCAGCCTCAACAGCACGTTTCGCATAATCCACGCGCTGGTGCGCCTCCATACGAGTCATCCCCGGACCGGATATGCCAAGCGTCACGGGTTTTCCGAATTCAAGCGAGAGGTCCATGATCTTTCTGGCAGCGTGCTGCACCACGATCTCATCATGTTTGGTCGCACCCTCAATCACACAGCCAATGGTAACAACTGCGTCGATCGCCTCGTCAGACACAAGTTTTTTGATTGCAAGCGGCATATCATACACGCCCGGAACCATGATCGTCTCAGCAACCCTGGCACCAAGAAACCTGGCGTGTTCCTGCCCAAGCAGCTCCATCTGATAAGTTAAATCCCGATTAAACTCCGATACTACAAATCCCAGCCGAATAGTCATGTGTTAATCTCCTTTCAAAGAACAAAAGTATAAGAAAGGAATTCGAGAATATCGATTTTGAGGGGATGGACGGCTGTATGAAGTCAAACAACCTATGATGGATTTCTCGAATTCCACATGTACATTTCTTGACTGATAGTAGATAAATGTTGGGTTGACCTGGATGTGGCAGGTCTGGTGGCACCCGGCATCCTTGCTTGTGCCAGGGTGTACAACTAAACTTCGCGGTCCGGCACACATCTGGTCTTGCAAAGCACACCCTAATGATGGTTGGAACAATGGTGCACACGCCCCAGAGGACAACTATCAACCCATGATACGGGCTCTTGGAGACACCATCCGGAAATGCAAGAGTGTTGAAGCGTTTCATAACTCAGGAACTTGGGCGACAGGGCTACAATGACCGGAATGTCGAGCAATGATTATATAACATGAGTGCCGAGTATATTATTGGGGTAAACGTATGAGAATAAGCGGAGTGAGCGATTCACTAAGATTGATACTGATTGTTATACTACTGATAGGGCTAGCTGACGCACACACATATAATCCGGATAAGGTGGAGGGCTGGGAAGCAGACGATATCAGCGAGAACACTATGGAATGGGGTGACTATATCGAGGTGTATGTTGAGCATCTGAACACCACCTACACAATCGAGGTGAATGATTTTCATGTTCGGACGAGTGAAATCGATCTTACTGCGATTGAGGAGGAAAAATGCAAGGGGAGTGCGGATTGTACGTATGAGTGCGGGGACTGCAGTGAGGATGATTATCTCGATCAGATCAACTACGCTGCAAAAACTGTCAATATTAGAATTTATAAGAATCAGACACTCCTCAAAAGTTTTCCGTTTCATGAATCTGATGGTTGTTTAGAATCATTCAGTACAAAAGAGGGCGGTTGGGACACACGTGGCGTAGTCTGGAATGATGCCAATGAGTTCTTTATTGGGGTAAATAATATCAAATGTGAATTTGCATCAGACGACTGTTTCTGCACCGATCCGATAAGCAAATATGCAAAGGTTGCGTACGCACCGGTTTTGCCGCCTGAAATGGAAACATCGGTTGAACTATACTTGTTAGGATATAATGAGGATGGAAATCCGGAAGATCTACCGTCAGATGATGGTAGTTCGATTGTTAGGTCAAATTCGGTGTTTAAGGCTGAGATTACGGTGGATAACACGGAGGTGATGCCCGCGCATCATGTGGATGCATCAGTCTCTGTAAAGCCGGTTGAGATGGTTAAGGGGAAGTATCCCTTGGATTGTGCGCTGCAGAAGATCTACAAAGTAGAAGTTGATGATGATGATGACCGTCAATGGGTTGGTACTACGTTCCCGATTGATGTGCGAAGCGTTAGCACCACGGATAAGCTGAATGGAAGCTCGGGAGTCACACATATCATATATTTCAAGGTGCCTTCGCTACCGGAACGAACAAAGTACGAACTACAAATCGATCTTACTTATGAGGATTTTAAGGAGCGGAAGTACCAGTACACTGACAATTCAACAACGATTGAGGTTCTTCCTGTGATCGAGGTCAAGAAAGCGATTGGAACCGAGGATTATGCTGTTGTCGCATCAGAAGCAGTTGCGCCGTACGTTGGCGAGACTACCTGCACGATTTACACTGACTACGATCCCTATATCTTCTTTACAGTGATAAACTGGGGTGATTATGCTATTCCCTCGCTAAAACTCGTGGATTCGCCTGTGGACACATGGCATAAGCCGGCGACCACCGATTTGAATGTGTGGAGGTGCGCGCTTCCCGCGGACATGTTAAAAGTTCCTGATATGGAATCTGATCTGTGGAATTGGGACTTCTCGCTTGAACCAGGGGAAGTGATGACGTGCGCGTATCCTGTGAGCCTTTTAAAGCCAGGAACTTACAAACTCGGTTCTGCAACTGTTAACTGGACTGAAGATGGATATAATTACAGCATGGTTTCGTACCCGCAGCCGGTTGAGGTGCATGGTCCTTACATCGAGGTGACAAAGACGATTGATCCTACTCTGGTAACCCAGAATAATACTACGGATGTCACAGTAATCATAAAGAACACGGGGGATCGGGCTGCATCGATAACAGTTATGGATCAGCTTCCGATGGAGTCTGTGCTGGTTCGTAATCCGGTCTCGCGTGGCATGGTCATCTATGAAGGGAATGAGTCTTTCTTCTTAAAACGCGTGATAAAAGCTGGTGAGGTGGAGACGTTTGATTACACGATCGATCCGAACCGGACTGTGATGTTGCCGCCTACTGTGGTTGAGTTCGTTGATATCACGACGTATGAAGGGATCAGTGTCTCGGATATGCCAATATTAACGGTGAACGGGACTCAGGCAATTGGTGCGGCTGCGGATGTGTTAGCTGAGGCTGAAGCTGAAGCAAAAGCGACGGCTGAAGCTATGAACGCATCAGGCTCCGGATTGGGGGCAGGAATGGCATCTGCAGAGGTTGCGGAGACCATAGACACTCCGGTCCGCACTGAACCTGGGTTTACTGGTGTGGTTGCGGTTCTTGCATGCCTTGCTGCGGTATTGATTGGCAGACGTCGAAAATGACATCTGCCAGAGCCAAATTTTTGATTGTTTTATGGTATATGCACTATATCGTCCGATTACTCTGCGCACTGTTTTCATTTACGAAAAAGCATGTCGCCAGCCATACTCGGTGGGCAGTTTTTACTCGGTTTTTTGCGAGAAAATTGTCTTTGAACTGTGGGGGGACGGCATGTTATCCGACTTCCACCTGGTGGGCAGTTTTTACTCGATTTTTTGTGAAAAAATCGTTTTTGGTGGTTTTGGTGGTTTTGGTTTTGGTTCCGGTGGCTGTGTCTGAGGATGTTGTGTCTGAGGATGTTGTTTGTGTGGATGTTGTGCTTGTGTGGGGTGAGCGTGTTGTTGTTGAGGGGTATGTGTTTGAGGCGACTGATTTTAGTGTTGGTAGGGCGTCTGAGATCCGGCTTGGGGAGTCGGTTTGGGCGCTTGTTTCGGTGTATGAGAATGGTTCGGTGGTGTGGCGTGAAGTTTTCAGCACTAATGAGACTGTTGGTGCTTATGCGTATAATGCAAATGAGAGCTCGTATATGTTTGATCTTAATTGCACTGGAACATATGTTGAGAATGGTGCTGACCGGATACGGGTGAATGCCAGCGGGATTGTTATTGGGAGTAACCCGCCGGTTCAGTCGATCGAGGTTCAGGCGTGTATTATTGCGCCGGTGGAGCTCATATCTTTTGGTGAGTGGATGAACAACACGTTCTCTGTAAGTAAGAGTGCAAGCAAGGAGGTTTATGTTCGGGAGCAGGCGTTTGTTGAGCTTAAGATAACGAATCTTAGTATGGTGGATCGTGTTGAGGTTGTTGATTCGGTTGCTGATGAGTTTGTGGTTGATCCGGATCGTGATCTTTACTGGGATTATTCGCGGGACCTGTACCGGTACTCGGTAACGCCG
>RXIK01000243.1 GCA_004211975.1 Methanosarcinales archaeon
ATAGAAGCGCATAACTTCCGGACAAACCTACTTTTATCACACCCTTCTCTATGTCCCTCTCTTCCTGCCCATCACGATATTTAGTTACGGCTTCATCGCCCAACTTTTCCTTTAGCATATCCCGCCGTATCGCAAATACCATGTAGTCCTTGAACCGTCCTTCCTCGATGAGTTTCATATTCATCAATCTCGTCTGTGCGATCAGTTCGATCGTCCGGTACAATCTCGCAACGGCATCGTCATACTTCCCCTCCTCAATCCTGCGAGCGGCATTGTTTATAAGATCGACTATAAAAAACTTTAGATCTTTGTTGTGCACAAGTTTTCCCAGAAACGCCTTGTTCTGTGAAACTCGGTTATCTTTGACATCCTCCAGTGTCTTGAATGTTGCATTGTGATTGAACCTATCCCATTGATCATAAGCATCGATCATCTTTCTGTATGTTTCCCTATCTTCCAGTATGACGATCTCGTTTAGCGTTGATCTCGCATCTTCGAATCGATATGAGTTAAACAAATCCTTGACCTTGTCGAAGAGGAGTTCATCGTAAGCTGAATAGAGATTCTGTTCATGTTGATTCTCTGTCCCTGGAATCACGATACCATCCTCACCGCGTTCTCCGGAAACAAGGTTTAGCTTCTTGTGATACAGCATGGAACATATCGCAGCACTCATCGTCATCGTCTTTGTTCCTGATGTGTAGTCTATTATTATCTCATGGTCTTCATATTCCCCTATCTTTCTCCGCATCTTCCCAAAACACTCATTGAAATCGTCCACACCGGTTATCATGATAAATTCATGATCAGCAATCTCCTTCTTCTTTTCTTCATGATATTGCTCTTTTAATGAACTTACGGTTTCTTTACTATTATCTGATCCAAAAAATACAATTTGATCAGGATTATAATGGATGATTGCCGATAAAAGCCCATGAGCCAGACTCCTTATACTCTCTTTGGTCTTCCTTCCGGTTCCAACCGTCATGAAGAGTGTTACTCCCATCTCAACCACCCTATCGGATTGTGATCATCGGTAAATTCGATGCTCTTGGGATACGGCGGGGATAGACCGGTTCCAGTTCTACGGTCAAGATCCCTTCTGAAGTTCCCAAGTTTGAACTTATTTACAATATTTT
>RXIK01000147.1 GCA_004211975.1 Methanosarcinales archaeon
CCAAATTTACAAAACATATCCGAGCGTATGTTCGGGCGCACTTACTGCGAGAATCCAAAGATCTCGCCGATAAAATTGCGGAAGCGGTTCCTTTACACCGAGCACTCACAAGGCTCTATCAAAAACTGACTAACACACTTCGATTGTGATCCCCCACCCAAAATCCGAGAGAAACTGTTGCAAAATGCGCAAACAACACTCAAACGATGGATCAACAGAGGTTACGGAAGTGAAAAGGTGGAAAAGCTCATCAATAAGATCGAGAATGGCTTTAAGTACTGGTTCACATTCATCACTCATCCAGGTATTGAGCCAACCAATAACAGAGCAGAAAGAGCACTTCGCGAGCATGTAGTCCAACGGAAGATCGTAGGGACACTGCGCAATGGGAAAGGAACGTCAATTCATGAGCGAATCATGACCGTGCTGGCGACATGGGCGCAACATAGTCTCAATAGTCTCCAGATGATGATGACGATGCTGAGCTGCTAAACACGTACAATTTCTTCAGCTCATCAAATCCGATCGTCCATTCATCGACAAATTCGGTGTCATAGGGTCTTTCGTCTTTCTCCCCGATCGCAGCAGTCTCGATCGCATCCCGCAGCACCTCGATCGTCTGATTGTATGTGCTCCGGTCCACCGGGTACGGATACCTGTCTTTTGCCCCTGTGCAAACGAGTATGTTGCGGGATCCTGATAGCTCGGTTCTGTCCCGAAGATCAGATCAGCCCCAAGCGCAAGCGCCCTCGCCTTCTGCGGACCCATTCCCGCAAGCGAGATGAGTTCCTCATAGCTCTCTGGCTGGAGTTCGTACGCGTGTCCGAAGCACCTTCCAGCCTTGATTCCCGAGATCGCAGTCGAGCACCGGATGATGTGCTGGCATCGTGAGTGACAGCGCGGATGGCGTGACAAGTGGAGGGGTGGGCGACAGCCCATCAAAATCAAATAGTGTTGTCTGATTTATATCCAACCTGAAATACCGCATCAGATGATCCGGATCGTCCTTCGCGAGATCGAAACTTGTCTTCGTGTCTCTTCGCTCAACTCCGCGGTCATGTCAAGCACCTCGCCCTCCGCGCCCACCTGATCGCGGCAGATCCCGAGGTGCGGCTCGCATGCGACCGTCCCAGAAGCCGCACCCACCACAATCCATATATAGTACACTTTCAAGTATAATACTCATGAGTGTATTCATAGACCGGGAACGGGAATTATCACTCCTCAAAGAAAGATCAAGCAGCGATAGAGCCGAGTTTGTCGTCATCTACGGCAGACGGAGGATCGGAAAAAGTGAACTGATCGACCAATTCATAAAAGATAATGGCATCCGCCTTCTTGCACGGGAAGAGTCAAAGACACTACAGATTCGGACATTCACAGAAAAACTGGGGGACTTCTTCGACGATGAACTCCTGAAAAAGACGGAATTCAGAGGATGGGACGGTTTTTTTGAATATCTGTATGGAAAAGCCGATGAGCGAATAATCATAGCTATTGACGAGTTTCCGTACCTGATCAAAGAAGACCCTGCGATCCCTTCAATTTTGCAGGATTACTGGGACAACAAGCTCAAAAAAACAAAGATCTTCCTGATACTCTGCGGTTCAAGTATCTCGATGATGGAGTCAAAGGTGATGGGATATGAAAGTCCGCTTTATGGGAGGCGGACAGGACAATTGCTCCTCAAACAGATCCCATTTATCCACACACTAGATTACGTAGGGAACTTTGAGAAGGCGGTAGAGTTTTACTCGGTCTTTGGTGGAACACCCGCTTACATCATTGAGACTGACCCGGAAAAGGACATTTTTACAAATATAGAAGATAATATCCTGAGAGAAGACTCATTTCTGTACAGAGACGTTGAATTCGTGTTGAGGCAGGAATTAACAGAACCCAGGTACTATTTTTCAATCCTTCTCTCAATTGCAAAAGGCAATCACAGGATCGGACTCATCGCCAATGACACTGGCTTAAGCATAAGCATCGTGAACAAGTACTTATCAGTCTTAAATGACCTGCAACTGGTCTACCGCATGGTGCCTGTGACTGAAAGCTACAAAAGCAGAAAAGGGATGCATTTTTTAGCCGACAACCTGTTTGATTTCTGGTTCAAGTTTGTATATCCTGTTATGGATGAGATAGAGAAAGGAAAAGGGAGAATGATTGCCGAGAGCATAAAGCCACGGTTTAACCAGTATGTGGGCAAGCATTTTGAGAACATCGTTCAGGAGGTCCTTGAGGTTCTGAACGAGCGAGAACTTCTGCCGTTCCGGTTTACAAGGATTGGGAAGTGGTGGCACAAGGAACAGGAGATTGATGTCGTTGCTTTAAACGAAGAAATTAAGAGCACAATCTTCTGCGAGTGTAAATGGCGGGATAATGTTGATGCTCCTGAAATTATCAGGGATCTCAGGGGAAAGGCAGAGTTCGTCCCGGTTGAGATCGAGAATGCGTATTATATGGTCTTTGCGAAGAGCTTCAGGAGGCGGGTGGAAGATGAGGACGTTACTTTGTATGATCTTGAGGATATGAAACGGCTGTTTGTGGCGCAATAGAGTTTGCAGGATGGGGGGTATCGCGGTTTTGCGACGGTCAGTCTTGCCATGCATGACACGTTGCAGCATAATTGCGCAGAATTCTTAAATAGCAGAATCCCAATTAATATAACAAGGGTTATATAATTTAATGACCGGAAGAAGAATAGGCAAAACGGAATTGATCTTACAAGCGACTGAGAACCGAAAAAGAATCTACTATCTGGCAGTCGGTGCGAAAAACCGGGATAGGTTCTATTCTGTTTGCACCCGGCAGTATCCGGAAGCTTCAAAACTGAGAACTGACTGGGAAGTGCTCTTCGAATTCCTGAAAAACAGAGCAGAAGTTGTTATTATCGACGAATTTCAGAATATGATCCATGAAGATGAAAATATCCTCAACATATCCCAGTCAATCACAGATACCATACTCAAAGACTCTAAATTGAAATTGATTCTGCTCGGCTCTTCGGTCTCCATCATGACCTCCAGAGTTCTCGATTACAGAAGCCCACTTTATGGAAGAAGAACCGGCTCCACGGACCTCAAAGCAGTCTCTTTCTTCAATCTCGGAAAATTTTTTCCGGTGGTTGGGATCAAAGAACTCGTTGAAATATATGGCTTTGCAGATGGAATCCCTTTTTACCTGGTGAAAATAGATAAACCTTTTTGGCAGTGGCTGGATGAGGAAATAGAGATTAAAAATAGTTTCTTAATAGATGAAGTGGATTTTCTTATGCGATACGAATTTAAAGATGTAAGCACTTACAGATTGATACTGGAAGCCATCGCCCACGGAAAAACAAAATTAAACGAGATCAAGGACTTTATAAAGGTGAAAAGGACAGACGCCAGTCCTTATCAGAAACCTGATCGAAGTCGGAATGGTCAAAAGAGTTGTTCCAATTACTGAAAAAGCCAAATCAAGACTCGGTAGATACTATAAGCGATAATTTCATTAGATTCTGGTTCAGGTATATTTATCCAAATTTAAGTTCTATTGAAGATGGGGTATTTAATATAAACGTCGTTAAAGGTGATTACAGCAATTACCTGGGTGGTGTTTTCGAAGAGGTTGCCAGACAGTTGTTGATAAAAGAAAGAGAGCGGATTTTCAGGTTCTCAAAATTAGGAAAATAGTGGCACAAGGAGCGAGAGATCAACATTGTTGCCACAAGCAACACAACAGACGAGATATTATTTATCGAGTGCAAATGGCAGGATCTGACCTGCGGGCAGGCAGAGAAAATACTTGGGGAATTAAAGGAAAAAGCAAAGTTCGTGCAATGGGGCAATGATGTTCGGAGGGAATATTTCAGGATTATGGCAAGGACGATCGAAGGGAAGAACGATTTGAGGCTTAAGGGTTACGTTGTGTTTGATCGATGATTTTTGAATCGTGGATCGTGCCGGAGCACTGTATATAACATCAAACAAACTCCCCCAGCCATCATATCGCGCGATCGTGGCTGGATGATGCCCGGCTTTGATGCGCATCTTGCGCCATGGAACCCGGGGGCATGATCATCGCATGATGGAATCTGGGTTTCATGAGCGCGGTCGAGATCCATGCAGGGGGCGGTAAAAACCGGGAAATCGCGGTAAGCCACTCGTGGCAGGGCGGCTGACACCAGGCGCATCCCAATTCTGCTGTCGGGTATGTTACATGGTGGCGGGGCTGGATAAGCTTAAGTATCGTGCTGATATTGACCACAACTGCATGAAACCTGACATTCCGCAGGTCGCCATTCATTTTTCATAATTTCTAATGATAGCGGTTTTGAATATCGGAAGAATATTATTTTTATACTGTGGTGGCGCAACCTATCCAATTTCAACAGAGGATGCTTTACATGTTTATATAATAAATATGTATTTTAATAAAGAGATTATCTTTGAAAACAAAAAATCACAATCATTAGCCACTATTCGCCATTTGCAAAAA
>RXIK01000148.1 GCA_004211975.1 Methanosarcinales archaeon
TCGGTTCGCCCCAACCGTGGATGAAATAGGCGAGGTCGATACAAAGATATGTGTAGTTTCATTAAAATCCAGAGGCGACTTCAACATGGGCAGCGGTGTAAAGATACCGACACACATAACCATAAAAGAAGAAACAGTTCCATTTTATACAAATCCTGTAATTATCGCATTGATAATATCATGGTTATGCATAATCCTGATATGTGTGGATAGATGGCGGAGGCATTGATGACAGAAAACACATCTACGCACGCTCACCTAAACACAACCTTCAGCCACCAAAATCCACTGCGCAGTCACAACCCCCGGCATTCACGCCTGCCCCCGCGACTCCCCACACACAATCCCTGTTGCGATCAGGTGCGCAACCCGAAGTGGCTCAGGTATGTGGCTGTGAGTTGTTGAGATCTGCACGATCTTAGCTGCATCATCCACAGAGATTCCTGCCCACCGCACATCAAAGTCAGGAAGATTTCGCAGCGCATCCCTGATCCTCCCCATGTCAGGTGCAACACGCATCACAACGATTACCGGCAGCCCGGTTCTTCGGTGCAGTTCTCTTATGTCAATCACGTTAAACCCCCCATAAGTCACGCCATCAAGCATAATCACACGGATCTGCCGGTAATGCCTGGTTCCGGTCACCATCTCAATGATCACATCGGTTCCGTCCAGCCCGTCCCTCACAAGCTCTGATCTAAGCACGCCATCAAGCCATTCCCCTGCTCGGAAAACAACTCCAACAATCATGATGTGATCAGCGATCAGAGCTGAATCGTCAATCGCAAGTATCCGGATCTCAGGTTTAATGTGCACAGCTAATATTTCACCTTCTCAAGAACCCTGATACTCGAAATCCCGGTATCCGGATAGTTTCCGCTCTCATCCTTCTCCGCGGACTTAACCATGTCCCAGATCGTGAGAAGCGCAACGCTCACGCCGCAAAGCGCCTCCATCTCAACACCAGTACGCCCAACAGACGAAACCACGACTATGGCAGTGATCGCGTTCGTAACCTCCTGCCCATCCGCATCGCCCCCGCCCCCGCCCACAACCTCAAAATCAACATCAATGCCGGTGATCGGGATCTGATGACACATCGGAATAATGCGCGAGGTCTCTTTAATCGCCGTGATCGCGGCAACCCGTGCTGTTGCAAGCACATTCCCCTTCTCAACACTGCCCGCCTGTATCGCGGCGACCGTCCCCCGCCTAAGCCAGATTCTGCCGGTTGCAACAGCCCGCCTGCAAACCACGTCTTTTTCGCTGATGTCAACCATCGCAGCATGATCATCCCTGATGTGAGTAAATGTTATCTCGCTCATAATATGATGAAACTTGCTTCGACTCAGGCATAAGGCTTTCCAGCGCATAGCGACGTTTTAGCGTCTTCGGGTTACACAAAAAACGCTCCGGCTGCGAAAACCCATGTCGACAGATGCGCCGCACGCTCTCGCAGACACGGCACCTAATATTGCTTTAAATGTTTTGGGGTGCCCGTAGTTGAACCGGCACTGTCGATTTTTCCAGTGAGCTCGCCATGCCAACAGATACTACCAGAGCGTGTGCAGAGTCACGCAGAGGGCTGAAAACAATCTCGGAACACTCTTTTCCTCTGCGCCCTCAGCAATGATAAATCACTTGATTTTCAGACCGTGCCTTGAACCAAACACGCATAAGTACGTTAAACCCACTGAAAATCCGTGTTAGCCACTTCACACCCCGATATCCAGATCAGGCGACTCAAGGATCCCTCCACCCCCGCCCCCCTGCTCGCCCGTGCGCCGACATCCGCACCCAGATCGACGGCGCATCCTTGCTCACACCCCGGTCACGCCCATACCTCTGCCTGATCCGAACAATTGTCGGCGTGTTGATGCCAACGCCCGAAACGATCGCATGCCCCTTCGCAAGCGCAGGCAGTTCCAACACAATATCCCGACTCACAGACTCAATACTTCTACTGATCTGCTCCTGATCCGCGGGATTAATGATCCGCATCGTGATCTGAGTCATGCACTGAGAAAGCGAGTCAGAATCAAGCTTACTTGGACGCTGCGAAACCATGCAGATCCCAACACCAAACTTCCTGCCCTCAGAGAGGATTGTTTTTATGATCGGCTTTGATTTCACCACTCTTCCACCACCCTCCCCCCCATCTCCACCCGCACCGCCACCACTACCCTGCGGCGCAAACCGGTGCGCTTCCTCAAGAACCACGAACACCGGGTACGGCAAATACTTATCAGGCGTATCACTCGTGTACGCGCCGTTCTCAGTCTTCTGCCGCGCATCAAAGATTTTCCTGAGAATCACCTGCGCAATCAGCTGCTGAAACCCGGTGCTAATGCCGGAAACATCCATAACCGTGAGCTGCCCAATCCGCAGATAATCAACAATCGGCACATCCTCATGATCATGAAATATCCCGCCCTCCAATCTGCGAAGCCGCCAGAGAATCCCCTCAATCGAAGAGTCATTACTCCCATCCCGCATCCCATCAACCATGCTCCGCAGTTCACTTCGCGTGAACTGCCGAAAACTATCTCTCCGAAGCATGCGGCACGCACCCCCAAAAAGCGTCTTCATCTTATCTGACATCGTGCCATCATCAATTATACTGATCAAATCCGACGTATCAAGATCGCCAACACGGATCCTGATCTTCTCAGGCTTTATTATCCTGACCCTCGGCTTATAATCACCATCCCAAAACCGCGGGTCATTAGCAATCGACTCCAGAGCCACATACTCACTATGCGGATCAAAAATCAGCACAGGCGCCCTGTTGTGCGGCATAAGCAGCTCCTCAACAATAACACCAACCGTGTACGATTTCCCCGCGCCCGTAGCCGCAATAACCGAAAGATGCTGACTCACAACATCCCTAACCGAAAGCACAACCTCAAAACCCGTTCCTGTAACCGTCCCAATCGTTGCAGAACCAACCCCGCCAGATGCCACCTTGTTGATCTCGCACAACTGCCCAGCTGCAGACCGATATATCACAGTGCCCGCGGCGGGGTTCATGCGCGGGTTTATAAACTCGCCAAGATCACCATCAAAATAACCGATCACAACCGCTCTTGTCTTATAATACACAAAATCATCAGCATCAAAACCACAAAACTCCGCAACATCCGCCGGAACGATCGCGGTATCAAGAAGAAACTCAACCGGATACTCAGTGAGCGGCTCAGTCTCTGTTACGCGGCAGAGAACCTGCTGGCTATGCTGGCTGCCGGTCTGATAGTGGACAAACTCCCAGGTCTTAAGATGCTCTCCTGTGATGAAAGTGAAGCCAGTCCTGTCATGGCGAAGCACAATTCCGAGGGGTGTTGGAGTCATGGTAATGGTTGTTTTGTGGTTTAATAATTGGTCTTTCCGTGCACAAAAACCCTTCCTTTCAACATAATTCCACTGACAAACGGGTCACCAAGGTCTAAACGATGTTTAATCTCTGCTGGCATTTTCACACGGATGTTAATCATGAGAAAAGTACGATATCCATACATGATAGATGTGAGGAGCCCAATCGCGGAAGAGAGCGTGTTAGCAGGGGGGTGCAGAAACATGCGAAACGTTTATGTATCACAGCAGCAGTCTATATATCGATAATAACTTGGCAGGTGGCGGGGACATACCCACGACAATGCTTGGCATTGTGCCACCTGGCATAATACCTATTTTTTAACCATCTCTGCAATGTCATCAATGAATATGGAATCATCTGCAATCTGCCGTATTTCAGCACTGAATGAACTTTTAAAGCAGACCAGAATAATTTTTTTGCCTTCTCTTTTCACTTCTTCCAGTGCTTTGATATAATCCTGATCCCCACCTATAATCACAGCAACATCGAAGTTATCCTTGAAAGCGTGGGTCAGGAGATCGGTTGTGAGCATCACATCCACGCCTTTTTCCATAAACTTCCCATCTCTCATCACTAGAGGGCGCGTCTCAACATGAAATCCGGACTCTCTCAATGCTTTATGAAACCCGATCTGGGATTCATTCGTGGGATCGACCCCACTGTAAAAATAGACCCTTATCAGGTCATAATCACGGGTTAATTCGTTTCGGAGTTTCACGTAATCAATTTTATAGTCTTTCTGAAAGTTCTTGCATCCGAAGAGCACGTTTTGACCATCGATAAATATCATTGCCCGCTTGGCTATTTGTATAGTATCCATTGCAATCAAACCTCTTCTCTATATGAGGTCGGTCTTTCAAATACCCGGTTGTAGGGGCTGTCAAAAAATCCGGGTGTTTTCGCCGAGTCCACCCGCCCCGTCTAAAACCCGAACACCCTCTTCGCGTGTTCCATCCCTTTATCAAACACCTCTTCGCTCATTTTGAGCGGTATATTCTTTTTTCGGAGTGTTCCCATTATTCTGCGTACTGTTACACCTGTTATCTCTGATATTTCCTTTAAACTCCCCTTTTCATTTACATAGAGTTCGATTGCTTTCTCTATTCGGTATTGTTCCAGCTGTTCCTCTATGAATTTCCTTGCCAGCGTACTTTTTGGTATGTGTTCTGCCTTTGCAAGTCTACTAATTGCCATATTGGTATCTGCACTTAATCTAATGGTTATTGCGGTTGTATTGCTCATTTTCTCTCCTCCAATATCTTTTCAAGTGTTTGTATTGCGCTATTAACTACGCCTTTCTTCAGCACTCCCTACAGATTGTGCAAACGTGCTCTTGATTCGGAGTATGTCAGATGCCTGGTTGCAAA
>RXIK01000149.1 GCA_004211975.1 Methanosarcinales archaeon
TTTTTTAGCATTTCTGTCTGATTCTGAAGGTCTTTTTTCTGTTTATAGGTGGAAACTCTCGAATAAATATAAGTCTTCCTTTTAACACCATTATTCAGCAGATTAAACACGTCCTCATCGTGATAATCAAAATATCGCCCGATCTTAGTTCTACCGATCAAACCATCCGTAGCATATCGGTGAAGCGTACTGCGCGATATTCTCAACGTTTTCATCGTTTCACCTGCTTTCATATATTTGGTTATTTCATTTGACACTACATAAAATATTTGGTTATTCAATTACTGACTATACATGGGTTACCGGATAAAAAAACAAGCGCGGGTCTGGAACCCCGCCACACAAGATAACTTCACCCCGCAACTCCTCGCATCATCTCTCGCACTCGCAGCCCGATTCCCGCGGCTACAGCAACCATGAGTAGCCCGATCATTGAGTAGCCTGAGAGGTGTGGCGGAACCACGTAGATCACCAGGTATGCGAACAGGAAGATTGTTCCGAGTAGGACTGAGACTCCGATGGGGTCTCTTCGCACAGGTTCTCCGGGATATGCTCGCATCCTTGAGTCGAGTGTTTTTTCCGCGCTCTCTTCTCCGGTGGTTGTGCCCTCTGATATGCGCAGTACTCTGATGCAGACCTTGTCCACAACGATTCCGAGCGCTTCTGCCGGGTTTTTGCTGAACCAGACCGCGAAGTCTTTGACAGATAGTGTTGCATCGATCGTCCATTGTGTGCCGCGTGCGAGTGGGTTGTTCACCGCCCACATGAATATCACGCTGCCTTTTCGGTAGATCCAGTCGGTGTCAAGGCTGATTGTGTTTTCTGGTTGCAGCTTCTTTTTGAGGATGAGGAAGCCTGCGTATGTGAAGAGGAGTAATTGGAGTGATCCGATGACGTGTCCTGCTGCGTAGGGTGCATAACCTGCGATTGCTGCTGGGTATGGCAGTATGTTGTAGAGTAGACTTGGGTATACTCCGAGGAGGATGCAGAGGAAGGCTGCGATGCCCATTCCGATCAGCATGTTTGTGGGCGGGTCTTTTGCCTTGATTCCGGCGTCTTTTCCGAAGAATGCGAAGTAGGGTAGTTTCAGACCGACTGATAGGAATGTTCCGACCGCGGCAACTTCGAGCATCAGGAAGATTGGTGCGTTGCCTGCCATTTCTGCGGCGTGGATGATTATGGATTTGCTTGTGAAGCCGTTGAAGAGCGGCACTCCTGAAATTGAGAATGCTGCGATCATGTAGAGGATCATTGTGAGCGGCATCACCTTGTATAGTCCGCCTAGTTCTGTTAGCTTGGTTTTGCCGGTCATGTAGATGATTGCGCCTGCGCTCATGAATAGGAGTCCTTTGTAGAGGATGTGGCAGAATGCGTGTGCTGCGGTTCCGTCGATTGCGGTTTGGCTGATAATGCTGGTGCCGGTTCCGCTTGCAGCACTTGCCGCAATCCCGATGCCGCAGACCATGTAGCCAACCTGACTCACGATGTGGTAAGCGAGAAGCCTTCTGATGTTGTTCTCTAAAATAGCGTAGACAACGCCGTATAGTGCCATGATTGCGCCGAGCCACATGAGGATCGCGAATCCGTCTATTGTGAAGCCTGCAAACCCGCGGGCAAGTACATATACTGCTGTTTTTGTGGTGAACGCGGTCATGAAGACTGCGCCGGTTATTGTTGCCTCGGGGTATGCGTCAGGCAGCCATGCGTGAAGCGGCGGTACTGCTGCGTTGATGATGAATCCGAGGAGGATCAGGATTGTTGCAGGGGATGCATAATTGAACGCATCAAAAGCGATCGATCCGCCGCTCTCCTGCATGTAGAGAATGATTCCGCCGAGGAGAAGGACGCCTCCTACGACGTGCACCATCAGGTACCGGAATCCTGCGTCGATCGATGCTTTTGTGCGTCGGTACCAGACCAGTGCGACTGATGCCCATGCCATGATCTCCCAGAAGATGAAGACGGTGATCAGGTCGCCTGCGAAGACGACGCCAAGAGCGCTTCCGATGTATAGGAATGCGGCGACGTGTTCGCCTGCCTCTTTCACGCGCAGCGCATAGAATGTCATTGCGAGAGCTGCGATTGTGAAGACGTATCCGAAGCATTTGGAGAGGAGATCAACTCTCCCGAGGATTAGTTCGTACTCCATGAATGGGTGCTGCCAGTAGGTGCCGTTCTGCATGAAATAAACATTGATTATGGCGGCAACCGCTATCAGTAGCATGTATGCCTGCCGCACTTTTCCTTTGAAGAGCGGGATTATAAGCGCTCCAACAATGAATATTGCGGCTGGTGGCACGGTGAGGATTTCATTTGTCATAGTAATCCTCCTTCTTCATGACAACGTTGTGTCCGTACGCTTTTGAGCCGAGACCGAGTAGTGCGCACACGATGAACCCGAAGATCGCGCCGAAGATGGGTATCTGCTCGAATGCGAATGAGGCATGCTCAGCGTGTTCGCCGTGTGCGGCGTCTTCAGCATGTTCAACATGCTCTGTGTGCTCCGCGTGTTCTGCGGGTGGTGCAAATTGAATCGCGAATCCAAGCAGGCAACTGATGATGAGACTTGCGTAAAGCACATAAACTAATTTTTTCACGGTTTTCGGGTTTTCCAGCCATCTTTCTAAGAACCACATCGTCAGATCCCTCCACCGGTCACATTTGCAACCGCTATCTCGACAATATCAAGAAACATCCCGGGCGCATCGGGCCATACCCCGATCACAATTGATATGATTGCAGTCAGGACAAGCGGGATCAGCATCGTTAGCGGCGCCTCCTTGTACACGAGTTTATGGTCTGGTTTCTTGAAGAACGCAACATAGATTACCGGGAAGAAGTATGCGGCGTTAAGAACCGCGCTCACAAGCAGTACTGCGATGAGAATCATGCTGCCCAGCTCAGCAGCGCCCAGGAGCAGGAACCACTTGGTAACGTACCCGCCCGCTGGCGGCATCCCTATCATGCCGAGCGCTCCCACAGTAAACGCAAGCATCGTGATCGGCATCTGTCTGGCGATTCCGTTCATATCGCTGATGTTCTCCTTCTTAGCGGTCACGATCAGCGCTCCCGCACACATAAAGAGCGTGATCTTCATGAACGCGTGGTACGGGATGTGCAGCATCCCGCCGGTGATTCCGTGCGGTGTTATGAGCACTGCGCCAAGCACGATGTATGATAACTGGCTCACTGTTGAGTATGCAAGCCGTTTCTTGAGGTTGTCCTGCATCAGTGCGTAGACCGAGGCGAGAATGATTGTTATCGACACGAAATATGCCATGTAGAGCCAGATGCCGCTCTCTTGCATCAGATCAACCCCGAAGACATAGAGAATGACCCGTACCGCGGTGAAGACGCCTGCTTTCACAACTGCCACCGCATGGAGTAGTGCGCTCACCGGGGTTGGCGCAATCATCGCTGCTGGCAGCCACGCGTGAAGTGGCATGAACGCGGCTTTTGCGCATCCAATCATGAATGTTATAAAGAGGATTATGAGTGTTGTCTGCGGTATCGTCTCCATTCCCGCGATGCCGCTGAATGAGAACTCTGTTGTTCCTGTGTGGTGGTAGACCACAAGAATTGAGAAGAGTAGTGATATGCCCGCGATCATCAGGTATGTCAGGTACTTCCGTCCTGCACTGATTGCCTCAGGTGTCTCGATATGTGCAACGAGCGGGTATGTTGAGATTGTCAGGAGCTCGTAAAACAAGAATAGTGTGATCAGGTTCGCTGAGAACGCGATTCCAACGGCTGATGAGAGCGCTATTGCAAAGCAGAAGAAGTATCTGGTCTGCGCATGTTCCTTGAGCGATCGCATGTAGCCGATGGAGTAGGATGTCACGAATATCCATAAGAACGAGGACGTAATTGCAAAGAGTATCCCGAATGCGTCAACCTTGAATGCGATAGGGAGATTCGGGAGCATCTCAACAACCTGATAGGTGATCACGTTCCCTTTGAGTATTAGCGGAAGCATTGAGATCACAAGCCCGAACTTGATGAATGCCGCAACAAATGTCCAGCCCTCCCGGAGGTTCGGGTATTTTCCGGATGCAAGGATCAGGACGGATGCAATCATTGATACGAGCACAGCAAGGAGTGGGGTTATTGAATTAATCTCTGTAACCATCATGATCACCTCATGGCACCCCGCCCAATCCAAGCAGTGTGTTTGCCAGCGGTTCAAATATGTGTTCGATCGGGTAGCCTGCGAAGAATCCGAAGTATATGCAGAGAATACCCAGTATCACCATCGGAACAAGCATCGTTAGCGGTGCCTCGTCTCGTTTGATGTTCTCGATCTCGTGCGGGTGCCCAAACCAGATGTTGTCAAATATCCGCCAGAAGTAGACGATGTTAAGCAGGCTCGATACAAGAATGACCGCTACAAATAGCCATTGATCCGCTTCTATTGATCCGAGCGCAAGATACCACTTGCTCGTGAAACCAACGGTTCCCGGAACTCCGATCAT
>RXIK01000150.1 GCA_004211975.1 Methanosarcinales archaeon
TCGTTGTTGCCCGATACTTAAAGGGTTGCAAGATGCTTGAGCGGTATGAGGGGAAACTCTCATGTACCGTTCTTAGACGAGGAGGAGCGGGTAACCGCTTCCTCCTTAGTCTACGGTTATTTTTTCTTACCAGAAAGTACCGAATCGCAATCGAGCGACCAATCACCATACCTGAGCAGTTACCATGCAGCCATCTTCACAGGCTTAAATCCCCCACAGTCCCTGAGTACATGGCAGTTCAGGATGTTGATTGCGGCGTTGTGATCTCGATCCATGACGCCACCACAATCAGAACATCAGTATGCTCTCTGTGAGAGTGGCATCGCTTGAATGCAACCGCAAACAGAGCATTGTTTTAATGTGTTTCAGTGTATTAACCAGTTCTACCACGCAACCAGCCTCTTCCACTTTGTAGGTCGTGAAATTAATTAGCATATTCCAGGATGCATCATGAATTGATCTTGCAAGATGATGGTTTTTCACCATGTTTTTGATTCCTCTGATTTAGCGAGAAAGGCACAAAGGCACGGAGACGTAAAAGACGGCGTTAAACTCGGGTTACACATCCGACTGACACTTGTAAAAAAAGCTTGAGTTGTGGTGGTGCGAAGCACATATTAACATATAAGTTGATATTTATTCTATGCGCCCCCGGCATGGAACGATCAAAGAAACGATCGCATTCTACTTGCATGACACCACAACAGTTACCGGGAAGTTTATTGATTTATTCATAATATCCCTTAATCTTTTTACGGTGCTCGTCTTTATCACAGAGAGTTACTTCCACGAAACCTACCCCCATCTTTTCTGGGATATTGAGGTTGTCACAGTCTCTATTTTCATACTGGAGTACATATTGAGGTTCTGGGTTGCGGAAAAAAAGGTGAAACACGTTCTTGGCATCTACAGCATCATAGATCTTGTTGCGATAATCCCCACGTTTATCACATTCCTTGATCTCAGGTTTGTGCGCATTGTCAGGGTATTTCGGATTTTCAGGTTCATGCGGTTTGTGAATACCGGCGCGTTCCTCTCTGAGGATGCGAAAACGCACGAAATAAGAATTGTGAAGATCGTATTTACGGTGGTCTCGATCATCTTTGTGTCCTCATCATTTATCTACGCGGCTGAGGTGGTTGCGAATCCTAATATCAATAATCTCGGTTCCGCGGTCTATTTTTCGATAGTAACGCTCACCACGGTCGGTTTGGGTGATATTGTCCCTGTGACGCCCATCGGACGCGTTGTAACCACCATCATGATCCTTGTAAGCATTGCTCTCGTGCCATGGCAGCTTGGTCTGTTGATAAAGGAGTTCATGATCTTAAATTCCAAGAAACAGATTGTAACATGCCAAAAATGCGGTCTCAGGCAGCATGACCTTGATGCTACGCATTGCAAGCACTGTGGAAGCATAATTTATCACGAGACCGACGAATCAGTGCAGTGACCTGCCATACACCATAACATCGCCTGCTTGATCCTGTTCACCAGGTCAATGTTGTTGGTTGATACGTATCAATACATCAATCGCTGCAACGATTGCTGCCCCTGTTGGATATCCGCAGGAGAACAACCGCTAAATATGCGACAACGACCACGAAAAATAGGTAGATCGCCCGGTGCATCAGGGCGACGATGGCTGCAACGGTGATCGGCACTCCAACCATGGTATAAACGCCAGTCATCACAAGCTCTTTGAATCCGAGTCCTTTGGGAACCGGAACAACTGAGTTAACCCAGAATATGATGGACAGAGCCACAATGAGGTGGGGAACAGAGATATCGTATCCGGCACCCCGGATCAAAACCCCGTCCTTAGCATAAATAAGTGCATACATGACCACTGAGAGACCAATATCTCTTGTAAGGACGCCCCGGTCCGTCAATATCTCTTTGTACGTCTTTGCAAATTTTGCAATGCTCGATACGATGGTGTCCTCAAACGTGATATAGGTGTCAAACCGGTCCCGGATGAACTTGAAAATCGAAAAATCATAGATTCGCTGCAACTTCGGACGGAGAAATCGAACAACCGCGGTTTCATTGATTTTCCGTCTTGAAATAAATGCGGCAAGCGCCAGCAGGAAGATGATTAAGGCTACCACCTCCATGATGATCGATAGCCACCAGGGTATGTTCAGGAACAGGAACACATTCAGCATCGAGAAAATGACAAGCAAGGAGAATATGAAGTTGTTGCCGGTCTGATCTACGGCGATGGTTGCATAACACTCGGCAAATGCGCGGTTATGCACAACCCGCTGAAGAAACCTCGCCCGCCCAAACCCGCCCAAGGTCCTGGCACGAATCTCATTGGTACTGAAAAAATTTCCAGCCATAAGACCAAGAAAAATAGTTGTGAACGTAACTTTTTCGAGTTTAGCAACGAGAAACTTCCATTTTAAAGCCCATATAAGAAACGCCGAAAACTCGAGTGAAACCGCGAGTGCCACGCAACCCGGACTCAACAACCTTATAATTTGTTCCAGCTCGTCCCAGCTTATCAGCCAGAGCACAATTACTGCGGCTATAATCCGAAGCGCGAGTATGGTGTCACCAAGTTTCGGTTTCATTGGTTCTGATTATGGGCATGCAGCATACAAATATCCGGGTGTGTTTTGAATGAGGTGAAAAAAACCACATGATCACACGCGATAGGCGGGGAAGACGATCGTCTTTCTCGTGGGAATCCCGGTAATCTGACGGTCATCTAAACACATATCAGGGCGTTAACATCCGGAATCCTGATAGTGCCTTAACACATCACCTCGTTTCTTGCTTTGAAGCGCGAGTAATTGCATCCCTGATCACGTCCTCTGATCGTGGGAAATATATGGGTTGCAGCCCCTCATGCTTGGCATAGCAGTCAAGCCCGCGGACGACCACGACCGGCGTGCCATCACCGCCCTCGCCAAACAGCAGGTTCGCAGCGCCCGCAATCTCGTCCACGATAGCTTCGTTTGCCACCTCCAGCATCTTGCCGAACAGGTCGCACTGCCCACGCCAGTCCCGCGTTGGCGTAATTCCGGAGATCCCGATCGCCACACCGGTCTGCCCGTCACGAAACGCCCGCCCATTTGTGTCTGTAACGATCACGCTGACTTTTCTGGCAGTCCGGGCGAATACTGCTTCCCTGATCGCTTTCGCACTCTGGTCAGAGTCTTCTGGCAACAACACGATACGATCCCCATCAATATTTGATCCGTCAACCCCTGCATTCACGCAGACGTTTCCATTCTCGGTCTCCACAAGAAGAAACGGGAATTTCAGAATGATTTCCTTGCTCTCATCAAGAACCATCTGGACAAGTCTCGGATCACGGTCATTCTGCCCTGCAATCGAAAGAGCGCTGTCAGACGGCACAACATCTAACAGCTCAATGATCCTGCCCTCCGCCTTGGCAACAATCGTGGATACAACAACAACAATGTCGTGATCCTGCAGATCAAAACGCTCGCAGACAATCGCAGCTATATCATCCCCCTCATGAATCAGCGGGATGTCAGGAACTGTGAACAGGCTGATATTCATGAGGTGTAATTGCATCGATGCTAACTAAAAATTTTGCCTGCAACAGGGCGCATTTAATGTTTACGCCAAACAAGATCAAACAAAAGTACATGCAACAACACCCACATGAAATCAAGCAAACTTGGCGGGGCGCACACCACCATAATCGGCGGCAGAACCGGGAAAAAGGCAGTGGAAGTCGTGGCACGACACCATAACGTGAAACGAATAGTTCCCGCGGTTATCAGCGTCAAAGGACATGCCGGCGGAAAGACGATAGCCAAGGTGCTGCGTCCTGACGCCAGGGGAAATCTCCGCCTCCTGATCTCATCAGGCACATCAGCGCAGGAACTACGCATCGTCACAACCGCAGGAACCGTTGAGCAGGGTGAAGTTATGCGGTGCGAGTTAAATCAAGCACTGTTAGAAGCGCTTAGCTGATTAACTGGCACCATAGCGTTCGGCATGTGCAGGTCACAGCACGACTGACTCCCCTGTCATCCCTGGTGGCTTTGGCAGCCCCAGCAGCCCAAGCATTGTTGGCGCGATATCAGCGAGTTTTCCGTCCCTGACACCTGCCATCTCCTCGGCGTTACCGTGGTCTGCCGTGATGATCGCAGACCCGGCAGACCTCCGTACCGCATCAATGACTTTTCCGACGCAGAGATCAACAGCCTCCACAGCCGTTGCGGCAGCCTCAAATATGCCGGTGTGCCATGATCAACCTTGCAGCAGAGACGATTCGTCGCTGTTGGGGCTATCATATCCAGTATCCTGCTTGTTGACCGGCTGGAGCAGGATCCGTTTGCGATATTCCAGAGACTTTTTATTATTTTCTGGTTACCCGGGGTTGTCTTGTGTAAGCACAACTGATAAAATTGAGCGCTATCGATCTGAAAAGTCATTTATATCGTTAATCTGTGAAATCAGTGTT
>RXIK01000040.1 GCA_004211975.1 Methanosarcinales archaeon
CGGCAGATCGTTGCGGGAATTGCGGAGACTCACAAGCCGGACGAGCTTGTTGGTAGGCAGGTTGTGGTGCTTGCAAACATGAAGCCTGCAAAGCTCTTTGGCGTTGAGTCGCGAGGAATGATCCTTGCGGCTGATCATGATGGCGCAATCCTGCTTTCGCCAGAGTGCAAGGTTCCGGCAGGAACTTGTGTGGGGTGAGTGCCGTCCATCCGGTTGACCGGGGGTTATTATTTTATGGTTACGGAAGAGACCCATGCCCGGAAATCGGGGTGTGTCTCATTGACTGGTGAATTTAATTTCGAGGTTTCGGTGGATCGCTGAGCGTTAACGCAGTTGCACACCGCCACGACTCCCTGATTAAGGTCTCTGCGTCTTCCGCAGAATCCCCATTCTTACATGCATCGATCCACTCACAGGGTATGGCGCCTCTGCCTGGCAGCATTCCGCCAAGGATTGCGCCAACCATTGATGCGATGGTGTCAGCATCCCCGCCAAGGTTTATTGCGGCAAGCACGCCGCTCCTGTAGTCTTGTTCGCTTGCGATGACTGCAAATGTTGCAGGCACGGCTTCCATAGTCTCAATCCCGCATCCGATTGTGTCTATGACCTTTTCAAGATTGTTTGATGCGTGTTCAGCCCCCTTTATCCCGGCTTGGATGATTCTCTTGATTTCCGCGCCGTTTATCGCTGATGAAACAGCACACGCGATCGCGCATGCCCCGGCAATCGCAACATCCGTGCCGTGTGTTGCAAGCGATGATTCAATGGTTGCCGGGATGATTTGGTCCTCCGGAAACAGCCACGCGATCGCGGGCGCACGCATAGCTGCGCCATCGGTTGTGCCTGATGTTGGCATGAATCCGGGGTCGGCTGCAAAACACGATAGTGCATGTGCAGTTGTTGGTCCTATCCTTGGTATCCGCGCACGGTTCATGAGAAATACTCCTGCGATGTGGCGCCGATCCACCTTACGAAGCTCACAGACCGATTGCACAACAAGATGGGTCATCACTGTGTCGTCGGTGATTGATGGCGGGTGGATGAAGCCTGTGACTGTGTGCCACCGCGCTTTGATCTGCGTGGGGGTGAGTCCCTCAAGGGGCTCGCCAAGCATGTCGCCAACCGCCTGCCCGTACATCGAGTTAAGTATCCGCATGATATTTTATTTTGACCTGGGAACGATTAAAACAATTGTAGTGGTGCTGGTTGAGTCCTGTAAATCAGCGAGATAAAATAATGACGTTGGTTGTAATCCTTCCATACGATGGGATTATTATTGTGTTGGTTCTCAACACGTATGGAAAACCAACGTCAGCATTTCTAATGCATATCTGCAATATAAGTGTTGTGGGCGGGCGGGATACGATCATAGGGCTTTAGTGTTAAATAACAGGTTAGAGATAAACAAGTGAGCGAATTACACCAGCACCAGTGCTATTTGTCTATTGAGTGTGGCGCAAAGATATTTGTGGAGATAACTATGCGCGCCAGGACCGGAATGCAAGCCCGCTTGAACCTGTTCCTGACGCAAAACGCCCATGTCAGAGCCGTGCTTGTGATGCTTGCGACTTTATGTATTAAATATGGTGCAATGTACCGGTGCTGTCTGGAAATCCCGTGATTTCCGTAATGATCCGTTGGATGTATAACAACGTGAAGGATGCGACGGCGCAAAGAACAAAAGTCTCCGGTGTATTTCGCTGGGGGGGTTTTTTGGTTGTGCCCGATGTATGTGCCCGAGACTTGGTACGTAAAAGTCTCAAAAACAGTGGCGGTAGCCACAATTATGAAACCACTTTTTCATCGACAGTATAAGCACTGCGAAGCAGGTCATGCGTGTTTTTTAATTTGTTCTGGTCGGTTGAACAACATGATGCCAATCCTGCAAACAGTGGCATGGTATGACTTCCGAAATCAGTGGAATCAGTGTTAATCTGTGGCAAATAAAACTTTTAGCCACAGATACACACTGCTTTTACAGATTAACGATATGAATGACTTTTAAGATCGATAGCGCTTAATTTTATCGGTTGTGCTTACATAAGACAACCCCGGGTAACCAGAAAATAATAAAAAGTCTCCATGTGGGGGACATCACTCCCTCGCAAACACAACTTTTAAGTCTCATTAATCATATAAAATAGGTTTAATTATGCTTGATGGGGTGGTGAGTAAGCTGAAAGGACTTGTAGCTGGCAAGTCTCTTACAAAGAAGATTGGCGGTATCAAGAAGGGGTCCGACTCAGCTAGCCCTTTCGACGCGTCACCTGGTGCAGGGGGGTTTGGCGATGACATGGGTGGCATGGATGGTTTTGGTGGTGAGATGGGCGAGATGGGCGACCCTGGTGGCTTTGGCGATGACATGGGTGATATGGGTGGCTTTGGCGGTGACATGGGTGGCTTTGGAGATGGCGGGGATCCGGGGATGGGTGCACCATCCGGCGGCGGAGGCGAACCCGTGGAGAGCGAACTTGCCAAGGAAAACGCCGAAAAAATAGACGAACTGAGCAGCAAACTCGCAAAAATCGATGTCAAGTCATCAGCGCTGCAGCGGGCGACTGACGAGATGCGAGAGACCGTTAACAAGCTGGATGAGTCGGTGCTTGAACTGCTTTCGCTCTACGAGATCGTGTCTAATCAGGTGAATCCGTTTGTTGGTGAGGGTGAGGGGGATTCCGCGACCCTTGAGCGATTTGACAAGGTGGAAAAACGTATCAACTCGCTTGGCGAGAGTGTTGTTGTGATGCAGAATGATTTTGAGGCGGTTTCGCAGCAGGAGGCAGTGGGCATATCAGATGATACAAATGCACAGCTTGAAGGAATCAATACAAGGTTTGATGAGTTTGCAGAGACGATTGAAACAATTCGAAGTGAAAATGAACAATTCATCTCTGAGGAGCTGGAACAGATTATCACGGAGAAGATTGAGGAGTTGATGCATGATATTCCTGTGAATGTGGTTTCTGGGGATGGGGCGGGCACTCCGAATCCCGCAGATGATCTGGTCTCGGTTGGTGTTGTTGAAAATGAGGTTTTGAAATCCACGTTCGGGACTTCTGCAGCTTTGCAGCACCTGGATCATAATCCGATGACTGCGGTGATACTGCTTAACTGGATTGAGTTTCTGATGGAACGCGTCGGAAGAAATAACCTTATGGACGCGCTTGATTATTATGTGGATATTGAGTGGATTGGTGAACCGGTTCGGGATGAAATGCTTGCTTATGCTCGCGGGATTGATTATTATGTTGAAAAGCCGACATGGAGGCTTCTTCCGGAAGATCACACAAAATCACTGATTTTTATTGAGCGGTTGCGCGGGCACCGAATTGATAGGAATATGCTTAGCACCATTGAGCGTGAGATGTCAAAGGTGAAGCACGGGCTTGAAGAGTTGTATGGGATATAGTGTGGTTGTGTGGGATGTGGCGCGAACTACAGGGGGTGCAAACCACCGTAACACGTTCCTACTACCGTTTTCTGTTGTTTTGCCAGTTTCTCTGCAACATAAATGACATGAGACTGAGCACACAGATCGTGGCAATCCCTGAGAATCCGGGAATGCCAAAAGGCAGCGCAGTTTTCTTTCCGAAAGTGTCTGCATACAACATGCCTGCGTTGAATATACCACATGCTCTTACATGAACTCCCGGCTCAAGCGCTGTGCCACCATAGTAGAGCACCTTGATGTATGCACCATCACTCTCCACATCGAGTCGGTGCCCCATGCCAGACTCCCTGACACTGGATAGGTTGCCGATGATCGTTACTTTTTTACCGTTGTACTGTGCCGGATTGCTTGAAATTTCAGGTATTGAGACGGTTCCGGCATTGATCAGGGGCCAGTGGACGATACCTTCCGGAATAAAAGTATCCTCATCTGTTCGCCTGTAATAAAAGGCGCCAATCACTTTCACAGTGTCTCCATCCTCAAATCCATCAAAGATCGCTGATTGTCTCATGTCAATGGCGACACTGAGCTCTCCGTCGCTGATGCGCGGGTTATCTGAGATGTTTATCAGTGTGCCAGTGAGCCCGATCGTCCCACGGGTGAATGTGGCATCATAATATTCAGGGTCTGCTATTACTTCTGCCACGGTAGTTTCCGGCATGTCAAAACCAATAGCGCACACGGGTGGTACCATGGCGATTAGCATACACAGGAATAGTAGTAATTCCTTACTCATAAGTTATACCTCATTATCTCCTCATGTCCTTCTACTTCAGTTCATCCGCCCCTTGCACTCCGGTACTATAACCTACTCATAGTTTGTCGCGGGCGTATTATTAGTTTTGTGGCTTTTTGACATTTCGCGAGTGCATGCACCCAATTTTATATACTGCATACTTTAGTATTTTAAATATGTATATATCAAAAACTCTTTCCAGTACAATGGACGCTGCCAACACCGCACACCACTGGTTAAGGGTCTAATAGAACACTCCAGTGAGAGACACTACTCATGAGTTGCAAAGTTACCAGAGTGTTCTCGCCAATAGCTTAAATATCTGTAATGCACAAAGTGTATCTAAGTGGGTGTAGAATCGTGGTAGATGTTGTTGAACTCATAGAGTTGCTCAATCAGGGCACCAGGACAAGGAAGACTCGTTGCGAGGCTGTAGTCACACTTGGGACTATGGGTCGGGATGTGAACGATGATCTCTCAATGGTTTTTGATGCGCTTACAAAGGTGGTATGGCGTGATGACAGTAGGGCAGTACGCAACGCCGCCGCCATGTCGTTGTGCAAGCTTGGAGACAGTGGCTTCAATATCCTTCTGAAGATGTCGATTGATGATAGCATAAAGATACGGCTCATGGCTGAATCGCTCAGCAAATTGGGGGATACATATTATCCGGTTTTCAATGAGATGAAGGAGCAGGATCGGTGGGTGCGTAAAAGCATCGTTGAAGCGTTCGGCAACTTCAATGAAGCGGCTGCTGTTACCGCATTGATAGAATTGCTTGAGAGCGAGGCTGCCGTCAGCAGACATAAGCCTGGCGAAGATTGGGATTCATGGTACAATCTGCACTGGGCTTATGTTTCCGAGCATCTTGGAAGGATTGCGGATGCCAATGTGGATGAGCTGCTCAAAGCGCTGAAAAAAGGCTGCAGGATCACTCGCGTCTGTGTTGCGGATGCACTCGGTGAAGTTGGTGAGAAGCATGTTGAGACTAAGTACACCGAAAACTTAAGGGAAACAAGGACTGTGCACCGTGAAAACATAGATAAACGCGCGGTTCCTGCGCTCATAGGGGCGCTCGGTGACCCGTATTATCTGGTATCTGGAAATGCTGCAAAGTCGCTTGGCAGGATTGGGGATGTGTCGGCGGTCCCTGCATTAATTGTGTTTCTGGAGTCTGTTGGGGAGGATGCTGCCAGAGCACTCGGTATGATTGGGGATTCTACTGCGATTCCGGCGCTAATTGAAGTGCTACCGCTAAAAGGTGCTGCTTACGCTCTTGGAAAGATTGGGGATCGGTCTACAATTCCGGCACTCAAGGACGTACTTATGCAGGAGATCGAGGCATCACTCGAGGCATCAGACCGGTGCAAGAGCTATTATCCGAACTGGGAGTCTGCCCGTGCACTCTGTGAATTTGGGAACGAGGGTCTTGATGCGATCATAGACGTTGTTAATCCACACATAGCTGATTCGGAACATTTTGGAGACCTTGTGAGCATAGTAAAAGGTGAATACACGGCGATAAACTCATCTGACGAGTATAACGAGAATTCGCTGGCGCTTGAGCTGTGTGATCTGTATGCTGAACTCCAGAACGAATATGCGATCGTCCCGCTCCTGATATACCTGATGAAATGCGCATCCGAGAATGTTGGAGTTGTTGCTGCTCAGATGATGTACCTGCTTGAGAACCAGATGTTACATCGCTTCTTTGACCTGCTGCGGGATGATAATGTCGTGGTGCGCAGGGTTGTTGCTAGTCTGGGGTCTGTTGAGCCAACATACTTAAGCGAGATGTTTAATTCATACTTTGAGCTTGACCTGTACATTGATGAGATTGATACATTGGTGAGTGCGCTGAAGGATAATGATCCTGTGGTGCGCCAGAGCATCGCTGAGATGTTCAGTAAGATCATAGTGCGGGGCAGTTTTGATGTTAATTATGCAATGGATTCACTTATATATTTAATTGACGATCCGGAGCCCTATGTGCGCGAAGCTGCAGCGGAAGCACTCTACCGCTTCGGCTCAAACGCATGTGAAAGGCTCACAGACCATGAACGCATGACCATAATCGGAACACTTCTGGACGCATCCGAAGACGAGAGCATCCGCTGTGCGATCGATTGCGTGGATAATTATCTCTGGGGCGGAATAGACATCGCAAACCAGAACAATCTTTTTTACAGTGGCGAAACAACCGGTGAAGGCAATGAATAAGATCCTGCCCCACCCCCCTCAGCATCCTGCCACCCAACAGATTTACCTAATATAATCGCTTATATCCATGCCGTGAATCCTGACGCACACACAACCACACCTTCTGACACCTACTCCTACTTTGAAGATCTTGAAAACGACGTGCAGCGGGCAATCAAGATCGTGACCGCAGCGCGCATGATGGGGCATGACCCCGAGCTACACCCCGAGATCCCGCTGGCAAAAGACCTCGCAGACCGTGTCGAAAACCTGATAGGAATCCCGGTTGCCGAACGGATCCGTGAGCTGGAACACGACCTGGGGCTGAGCAGAGAGGAGGCTGCAATGCAGCTTGGTGTGGACATCGCAACCATGCACACCCACCAGTTTGACAGCAGGGATGCGGCTGTGGAGGCGTCCATAAGGGCTGCGGTCGCACTGCTGACCGAAGGGGTGGTTGCAGCGCCGATCGAGGGAATTGCAAAGATCGATATCGTGGATAATGACGATGGCACCGAATTCGTCCGCATCTTCTACGCAGGACCGATCCGGAGCGCTGGCGGAACTGCACAGGCACTATCCGTGCTGGTTGCAGACTATGTGCGGCGGGAACTTGGCATCAACAGGTACATCCCGCGAACCGAGGAGATCGAGCGGTATGTAGAGGAAATAACGATCTACAGAAGTATTGCTAACCTGCAATATATGCCGTCTGACGAAGAGATCCGTTTGATCGCAACAAACTGCCCGATCTGCATCACCGGCGAACCTACCGAGGAGGCTGAGGTCGAAGGCTACCGGAATCTGCCACGGGTTGAGACAAACCGCGTACGGGGCGGCATGGCGCTCGTTATCGCAGAAGGAATGGCACTCAAAGCGCCAAAGATTCTGAAACACGTAGCAAAACTAAATCTTGATGGATGGGATTTTTTAAACCAGCTTGCCACAAGCACAAAAGGCGAGAGCGATGACGACGGCAGCATGGTCATCAAACCAAAGGGCAAGTACTTAAACGATCTAATTGCCGGCAGACCGGTCTTTTCGCACCCATCAATGCCTGGCGGGTTCAGGCTCAGGTACGGAAGGTCACGAAACACCGGATTTGCCGCTGCCGGGGTCTCCCCAGCAACCATGATTGTGACCGACAGTTTTCTTGCACCAGGCACCCAGATACGGGTCGAACGCCCCGGTAAAGCAGCAGGCATCTGCCCCGTGGACGGCATCGACGGTCCAACTGTGCGCCTGTTCAGCGGGGACGTGGTGCATATCAGCAACGAAAAAGAGGCAAGAAAGCTCCATGACAAGGTCGAGAAGATTCTTGATGTGGGAGAGGTTCTGGTCAATTACGGTGATTTCCTTGAGAATAATCATCCTCTGATGCCGTCTTCATACTGTTTTGAGTGGTGGATGCTTGAACTCGGGGAAACGGTTGATTTCAGCACGATAAAAGACGATCTCAATGATATAAGCCAGGAACTTGCGCTCGGGCTTTGCGACAAATACAGTGTTCCGATGCACCCGAAATTCACGTATCTCTGGCACGACATATCAATTGACGACTTCAAATACCTATCAGAATATATAGCTTCTTCGGGCAGGCTCACGGAAGGAATCCTTGTGATTCCAGGTGACAAACACATAAAAAAGATTCTTGAGACGCTCCTGGTTCTGCACCGGGTGATTGACAGTGACATACACCTGCACGAACCGCTCCCTCTACTCAGATGCACCGGAGTCGGAGCTGAGGATTTCCGCAAAAAATGGGCTGATACCAGTGAAACAACCGTAACGAACGCAATATTTGAGGTGAGCGGTATCCGGGTCAGGGCGAAGGCGCCAACAAGAATAGGGGCGCGGATGGGAAGACCGGAGAAATCAGATAAGCGAGAGATGAAGCCAGCGCCGCACGTCCTGTTTCCAGTTGGCGACATGGGTGGCAAGAGCAGATCGCTCAAGCAGGCGTCAAACTTCACCCAGTCTATGAATGCGAAGATCGGAACAATCCCTGTTGCGATCGGGATGCGCAGATGCCCCGCGTGCGGAATCGAGACCTACGAATACATGTGTGCATGTGGCGCAAGGACCAAAGAGATACTGTTCTGCCAGAAATGCAAGATTCCTGTTGTTAGCCAGCCATGTCCAAGATGCGGCTCGAACGCATCGTCTGCGCAGAAGATCGATCTTGATCTGAAAGCCCGGTACACATCCGCATTCGAAAACCTCGGGGAAAGGGACACTCTCCAGAGTTTCAAGGGGGTTAAGGGGCTAATCTCAAAGAACAAGACACCGGAATCACTTGAAAAAGGGGTGCTCCGCGCAAAACACGGGGTGTTTGTGTTCAAAGACGGTACTGTGAGGTATGACCTGACCGACCTTCCACTGACGCATTTCAATGCAAAAGAGATCGGGGTTGATGTTGGCATGCTGCACGGCATTGGGTACACATCTGACATTGATGGCAACCCACTAACCGATGAAAATCAGATATTACAACTTAAGGTACAGGATATCATATTATCATTCAATGCTGGCGAATATCTGCTCAGGATTTCCCGTTTTGTTGATGATCTCCTTGTGAAATACTATAAGCAGGAAGCATACTATAATGCCTCGCACAGAAACGATCTGATCGGCAAACTAGTGATTGGGCTTGCCCCGCACACCTCCGCGGGCGTGCTCGGAAGAATAATTGGGTTTACACGGGCGTCGGTTGGATATGCGCACCCGTTTTTCCATGCCGCGAAACGTCGAAATTGTGACGGTGACGAAGACTGTGTTATGCTACTTATGGACGGATTGCTCAATTTTTCGCGGTCATACCTCCCTGAAAGACGTGGTGGATGGATGGATGCCCCACTCGTGCTCACAACACGAATCGATCCAAAAGAGATCGATAAAGAAGCGCATAACCTCGATATTGTGGACCAATATCCACTTGAATTCTATGAATCAGCAAGCAGATTCGAGAGTCCGAAGAACATCGAGGACATGATAGATACTGTGGCAAAACACCTTGGAACCCCTGCACAGTACGAGAGCAGGTTCACACACCCAACATCTGATATCGCAGCGGGACCGCTTAATAGCGCATACAAGACGCTTGGATCGATGGTAGAGAAGATGGACGCTCAGCTAGCACTTGCTCGCAAAATAAATGCGGTTGATGAGGATGATGTTGCAGAACGCGTGATTAACTCACATTTTCTGCCTGATATGATCGGAAATCTCCGCGCATTCTCAAGGCAGAAGGTGCGGTGCGTGAAATGCGGCGCAAAGTTCCGTAGACCCCTGTTAAGCGACACATGCCCAAAATGCCACGGCAGAATCATACTCACAGTCACGGAAGGATCTGTCAAGAAGTATCTCGACACATCCATGCGTGTCGCAGAACAATATGAGGTATCAGAGTACACGAGGCAACGGATCGATTTAATCCGCCTCGAGATCAAGTCCCTGTTTGAGAGTGACAAGTCAAGACAGATGGGGCTGTTTGATTTCATGTGAACCAATGAAAAACCCGTAAATTTCAGATTTGATTGTTGCGGGCGCCGGTCAGTTCGCAGAACCAAAAAAACATCTCGCACAAACATCCCGTACCGACGCCATTAATACTTAAGTTGGATAGCTCCAAACTACACAAACATATTTATCCGATCAGCCACCCCTATCAAAGAAATTCAAAAGGAGGACTACTTATGATCAAAAACGAACGCGTCATAATCGATGGCATGGAAAATGTGACGATCAACATCGGCAAAATCACCACCGAGGAGGCACTCGCCGAAGAAGAATGGGAGCCGATGGGTCCCACCCCGAAACCGGGCATCCTATCGCTTCGGAATTGGGATCATCGCCTGCTCAAAGACTTCCCGCCATTTTACGCACCGATATGTGACATGTGCTGCCTCTGCACGTACGGAAAATGTGATCTCACAGAGAACCGCAAGGGCGCATGCGGAATCGGTATCGAAGCGCAGCAGGCACGAATGGTACTGATCGCATGCTGCATAGGAACCGCAGCGCACGCGGGACACGCGAACCACGTGCTTCACGAACTGATCAGATGGCACGGAAGTGATCACCCGATCGATCTCGGTCCTTATATTGATGTCGAGGCTCCAATCATACGAACCGTTGTTGGCACCATACCAAAGACGCTTGGCGACCTCGAAGAGATCCTCAATTATGTGAACCAGCAGCTGGTACACGCGCTCTCGTCCACGCACACGGGACAGGAAGGTTCCTTCATCGATTTCGAGTCAAAGGCGTTGCATGTCTCGATGATCGACAACCTTGCAAAGGAGGTCGCGGACATCGCGCAGATCGCAGGATTTGACTTTCCCAAGGGCGACCCTGACGCTGCACTCATCGATTTTGGATTCGGTTCTGTTGACCGGACAAAACCCATCATAGTTTTCATCGGGCATTATCCGGCTGTGAGTGTTGCAACGATCGATTACATCGAGGAGCGGGGGCTCTCCGACAAGATAGAGGTCTGCGGAATCTGTTGTACTGCAATTGAGACAAGCAGGTACAGCGCGTCTGCAAAGGTCATCGGTCCATTGTCCATGCAACAATTCTTTGTGCGCTCAGGAATTGCTGATGTGCTTGTTCTGGATGAGCAGTGTGTGAGGACCGATCTTCTGGAGGAGGCGCAGAAGACAGGCGCGCCACTAATCCTCACAACCGATAAAATATGCTACAACCTGCCCGACGTCACGAGCCAAGATCCTGACAAGGTAGTCGCGGATCTTCTGAACGGCACACCCGGCGTCCTGATCTCAGACCCGCACAAGGCAGCAAAGGTGATAACAGAGACCGCCCTTAAGATGAAACCGAAACGGGACGGTCTCAACCACTTACCGGAACTTGACGAAGTGCAGAAGCTTGCCGAGGAATGTATCAAGTGCGGCTGGTGTGACCGGGCATGTCCGAACAGCCTTCCGGTTAAGGACGCGATGATCCAGGCAAAGGAAGGCGACTTCGGGGGGCTCTCCAACCTCTTCAGCCCTTGCATGAGTTGCGGCAGATGCGAATCCGAGTGCAAGAAAGAACTTCCGATCATAAGCATGATCCTCAAATCCGCGCAGGAGATCGCATTTGGCGAGACATACACGATGCGAGCTGGAAGAGGACCTGTTCTTGACACCGAGATCAGAAAGGTCGGCGCTCCACTCGTACTCGGGGAGATCCCGGGAATCGTTGCGCTCGTCGGCTGCAGCAACTTCCCCAATGGCGAGGTCGAGGTCGCAAAGATCGCTGAAGAGTTTGCGCGCCGCAACTACATAGTTGTTGCAACGGGCTGCTCAGCAATGGCGATGGCAATGTACCGCTGCGAGGATGGACAGACGCTCTACGAAAAATATCCGGGATCCTTTGATGCCGGAGGCGTTGTCAACATCGGATCGTGCGTTGCAAACGCCCACATCATCGGCGCCGCAATCAAGGTCGCAGCAATCTTCGCCCGCATCCCGCTACGAGGAAACTTCGAGGAGATCGCTGACTACATCTTAAACAAGGTCGGCGCATGTGGTGTTGCGTGGGGCGCAATGAGCCAGAAAGCAGCGTCCATAGGCACAGGCACCAACAGATGGGGAATCCCGGTGATCGTTGGTCCGCACGGATCAAAGTACAGGCGGGCATACATCAGTAACAAGGAGCTAAGCGAGTGGGAACTCTACGACAAACGAGCAGGCAAGGTCGTGGAGGGCGAACCCGCTCCGGAACACCTGATGTACCCGGCAGAGACAATGGAAGAGGCAATCGTTCTAATCGCTAAGTTCTGCATCCGACCAAGCGACAATGCGAAAGGACGACAGATCAAACTCTCAAACTACGTGGATCTACACAAGAAATACATGGGAACACTTCCGCCCGACCTGCATCTCTTCGTCCGAAACGAGCGGGACATCCCGATCACGATGAAAAGCGAGGTCATGGAATATCTGGAAGAAGCTGGCTGGGAGCCACGAAAAGCAATAGGCGATCCAAGCAGGCTTGTACCAGAGGAGGAGGTCTAAATGACACGAGCATACCAATGTGCAAACGTCCCGGGTCCACATCTCGGGAAAGTCGGGACACCTGCAAGCGTTACATCAGCGATCAAACGGGCAGAACGCCCGATTCTCATCGTTGGAAGCGAGCTTGCAAATCTCAACTGGGCACTTACTCTTGCAAAAGAGCAGAACATCCCGATCGTCGCAACGGCACACGTTGCAGGCACAATTGCAGAGATGGGCGCCAACCCTGACCGGGTGCTCGGCGCAATCGAGATCACAAATCTCCTGAAAAGTCCGGAATGGAGCGGGATCCGAGGTGAAGGACAGCACGACCTCGCGATCTTCGTGGACGTACTATACTACCTGGAAGCCCAAATGCTCTCAGCACTCAAACACTTTGCGCCACACATCAAAACAATCTCGCTGACAAAAGGACACCAGCCAAATGCCAATCAGTCACTTCCAAATCTAAGCAAGAAAAAGCTGGGCGAATTTCTGGCAGAGGTCGCGGAGGGGCTCGCAAAATAGTGAGCAGGTGGCTGAAGAAGAAGCATGGAAAAGAGCACGTGTACCGCTCGATGAGAGAAACCAAGGAAAGGTTTTTCCCAAAATCTTTAGAAGATCGGCTCTTTGAAACAGAAACAGACCCTGCAAAACCGGGTATCAAGATCGCAGTTGAACTTAGATTAGGCATTAATCGAATACGTAGTCTCGGACCACGATCTCTGACACCAGACACACGAGATGTCAAATGGATTACTTTCCATTCCCCAAACCAAACCTTGAACACCCCCGAACCAAAACCTTGGGAACCAGACGATATCAGATGGCTAAAGTAATAGTATTCCACTATACCGACGAGGGCAGGCTCCCACCACTCAGCACAGTGGAGCTAACTGACCTCAAGACGGAATTCGACTCCGAACCAAAGAAACATCCCGATGTCACGTTCAACAGGACATTTATCGATGATTCCGGCAGGGGAATCTGCGACTGGGACGCGCCCAGTGCCGCGGCGGTCAGCTATATCATAGAAGCGGTGATTGGCGCGCCGCCCGCCGATGGTGCGGTAGTGGTGAAGTCAGGTTCTGTGAGAGGTCCTGCTTGCGGGCAGATGGGCGAAACAGGTGCAAGAGCGAATTTTGACATGCGATTTTACGAAAAGGTGATCCGAATTGACCGCAATATCTCCAAAGAGACTCTCGACATCAGCGCCCATCAGAGCGATCGCATACGAACTAAAAGACCAGCTTGAGAGAAGATACGGTAGTCAACTCAAAGGTATAGTGCTTTTTGGATCGTACGCCCGGGGAGAAGAAACAGAAGGCTCTGATATCGACATAGCCATCATCCTTGAGGACTTCGACCATGCATGCACCGAAATTGAAAGAACAGGCGATCTGATCTCCTTGCTATCTCTGAAATTCGACACCCTCATCTCACTTGCCCCGATAAAAGAGAGAGATTGGCTTCTGATGCGAACCTCATTGATCTTAAATATACGGCGTGATGGGGTGGTGCTATGAATGAGAAGATGGAAGCACTCTTAAAGATGGCAGATAAAAGCATCAAAGGTGCCAGGTCTTGGGACAATATTATTTGGGGATTCGCCATGTAGCGGCATTTTTTGAAAGATTTATCGTAACTACTCACCTTTAGGAAGTCCCCACCTCACGACCCACCACTCCGGAAGGCGGATCGAACTTCGCCTTGACCATTTTGATAAATCTATCTCCGCGCTTCTTCGCCGTCTCGCATGT
>RXIK01000041.1 GCA_004211975.1 Methanosarcinales archaeon
AAAGGGTGGCAGAAGACTTATTGTCTTCTGCTGAGTAGGAGTGCTGCTACAAGAACTATTGCCATGCATGCCGATGCTGGTATGAATGGAGTTGCTGCTGCCTCTGATTCGGTGTGTGTGTCATTGGTTTCTGCGTCTGTGTGTGTGTCGGCAGTTTCCGCTGGCACAAAGCTTTTGTTTGTTAGCCCGAGTTCGGCGAGTGGGTTGACATTGACGCTCTGAAGCTTTTGCACCTCTGAGAAGTCGTTCACTTCGAAGCGGTGGATGACCTTTACGAGGTTCTTGCATTCATCAGGGTGGTCTGCCATCCATGTGAGGCATTTGAGGCGGCATAGCCAGAATGGCTCGTTTTCGTAGTCGGATCCGCTTAGTTCTCTTGCTTTCATGGTGTCAAACCCGAGAACGATTCCTTCGCCGTGTTGTTCCACCTTGTTCCATGCGATGTAGATGGTGGTTGCATCTTTTGCTTCTGGCGCAAGCTCGTTGATCTGCTCTGCACTCAGTTTTGTTGAGAAGTATCCTTTCCGTCCGGGGGTGGTGTCGAGTAGTGCTAGTATCGCGTCGTTTCTGCAGTCAGGAACAACTGAGATGAGTGTGTCTCCGCCCAGTGTGACCGCGCACTCGCGGCCGCCCATTGTTGGTAGTTCTGATCTTATGACATCAACCATGTGGTAGCCGACCAGTGTGCCGGCGCAGATGTGGGTGTGTTCATCCACAATTGCCAGGAACTCGGGTGTCTGGTGTTTTGCAAGCACGTTTCCGCCCCATGCCATCATCCACGCATTCTTTTTGCCAAGGTGTGATTCGATCATAGCCCACTGCTCGGGGTCGTTGATTAACTCGTCTTTGTCAAGGTTTAACTTGTAGGTTGTGAAGACCACGTCGCCACGTACCTGCACAAACTCTCGCATGAGGTCGTAGTGGTTCTCGGTATCGTCTCTTGCAAGGTAGTCCTCGATCACGTTATTGTTCACCCAGAGGAATATGCAGTCCATGTTGCTTGTGTTGAGGAACGCGAACCAGACGCGGCTGTTAACAGATGTGCGTGGCATGACCAGGTTGTTTTTTCCGATTGTGCATCCTGATTCGTCCATTATGGCGTCAACACATTGTTCTGTGCTTTTTCCATTGATTGATGCGACGTATCCCGCGTTTGTGAAGACCATCATGTCGGGGTTGTTCTTCTCGAACTCTTGTAGTCCCATTCCAACCTTGCATGCCTTGAAGCCGAGCATGTTCATGATTGAGAGGTCATCCGGAGAACTTCTCGTGCTAAATTCTGCGAGTGATCCGAGCATTGGATAATCGGTCACGATATCGCCTGATGCTTCGGGCTCTGCTGGCGGTGCCGGGAAGTACTGGAAGTTGGGGTCGGTTGAGAGCACGATGTCGCATGCAGACGCAACCGGCAGGATGTTAAGATCGGGGAGTTTCACGTTGGGAATGGATAGTGGGGATGCAACAAGTTCCTGTGCGCCCGAATCATTCGCAGCCTCTGAATCAGCCTCTGGCAGTATCTCGAGTATCTCAAGCGGGTTCTCTTTAGTTGTGAAGAGCTGGCGTAATTCTTCCTCGGAAACTGTGAAGCGCTTCTCGATCTGATGGACTTTTCTTGCTTCATCAGGGTTCTCGGTCATCCAGCAGATGATTTTGAGCACCTCGATTCCGCGCTGTGCGCCTGTTGTGGCGGTCAGGTATCCTGAGTCGCTTAGCTTTATTGCCTCTAACTTGTTAAACGACATGATGATTCCGTCTCCGCTGTTTGTGGTCTTGTTCCACCGGATGACTGCGCCACCGACGCCATGTCCGCCGCCGCCACCGTATGGTGGGCTTGGTAGCTGCTGCTTCATCTCCTCAGGGATGTCTGCGGAGACCATTCTCACAGCATTTGTGATCCCGAGCATTGGTGTCATCGTGTCGTCCTTGCACCATGGTGGTGTTGCGATGTTCACATATTTGTCAGAGGGACTTTGCAGTGGCAACTCTTCCACAACCATTTCTGAGAAGAAGTAGCCGCACAGGACCGCGGGGCAGATGTGGTCGTGTAACTGCAGACCTGCGATAAGACCTGATGGGGACCATCTTGCAAGCGGGTTTGCCACATACACAATTGACATTGCGTCCGTAGGACCGATTTCGCCTAACATTGTGTTCCATGGCGTTGGGTCTGCGATCAGATCATTGGCATCGACGTTGTATTTTGACGAGACCTCGAATACCGAGTTATCCGTCATGAATTCATTGTAGAGTGCGTTTTTGTCGGTGGTTGTGGATTCTCTCGTGAGATACTCCGCAAGAACGGTCTTGTTCGCACGGAGGTATGTAGCCTCCATTGTATTCTGGTTGCAGAAGACGAACCAGAGTGGTTTCTCAGAACATGAGTGGATGACGATCAGGTTTTTGTTACCTATCGTGCATCCCGATGTCGCAATCACGGCATCGATGCATTGTTCTGTGCTGTGCCCGCCAACGGCTGTCGCACGCCCCGCGCGCGTCAGTGCAAGCACGTTTGAATCACCTTTCTCGAAGGAGAGCTGCTCCATCGACGTATATGCAGCTCTGTGTCCAAGAAGATGCATTATGGTCAGGTCCCCTCCAAAATCTGAGACCGATTCCAGTTCGGGATAGTCATTAACTATCCCCTCTGCCATGGCGACGCCTGCTGTAAAGAGCAGTATTATCAGGGCAGATGTGATTGTTTTATTCATTGATTTACCTCCTCATTGTGTTTGCTGATGTTCTGAATAACAAACTAACACACCAGATTACCACTATTTAAATAAAGGTTTCGATTAAGGAGAGGTAACAAACCGCATAACTATAAATTGAGCGATCAGTCCTGCCAGTATCGGGAAGAATAACGTTGAAAGAAAACGTATCGCCATGAATCTGGGTCCTATGAATGCGATTTCAAGAGGGATTAAGTTGACCCGCCAGAGCGCCCATGCAGTAACCAGTGCAACCATGGGACCGGTGCCTGCCCCGGATTTGAGAAGAGAGGCTACAATGGGGAGTGATGCATAGGGGGGTCCTGGCATGACGCTGCCAGCGAGGCTTCCGGTGACGATGCCTTTGATGCCGGAGCTTGTTCCAAGGAACTGTTCGATCATCTCCTGTGGGATTATAACCTGGATCAGACCTCCGATCACCATCGCAATGAGTATCAGCGGAAGTATATCAACAAAAAGAACAAGCGAGGATTTTACTCCGGAAAAAGTCTCTTTCTGCCCGATTTTTGTGTACGCTATTGTGAATAGTACTACTGCGCAGATAAGATAGATCCAGATGATTGACCCAAAACGCATGTGGCTGCTATAGATGTCGAACCTCAATAAACTCTTTTGCAGGAATGGTCAGCACATCATAGCTCAGCTTCTGCATGAGTTCCCTGTAGCGCTCGAAATCCGTTCCGTGTGGCGATTTGACATCAGCCATCATCGCCTTCAGTTCCCAGAGCTCGTCGAAATCATCGAGATCGCCGAAATTCATGATGATCTCAACAGTACCGCCGGTTGAGATTCGGTGCACAAGGTACACGTCTCGCCCGGTCACCGCACCGGTTTTATCGATCTTAATTGTTCTTAGGTTCTGCCGTCCAAAATCACTTCTGATGCCTGCGATGTATGCGAAAGCATCCACCATGCACGTGTCCCTGTCGAACGTGACACTGAAATCGCCCCTTTGTGGGGGGCTGTCGCACAACTCATTAAATGCGACCATGGCAGCGCGGTACCCTCGTGCAAGCCCGAGGCAGAGGTGTCCGTTCCACTTCATCGTGTCGGTTAAGTAGATCGGGAATATGTGATCCCGGTTATCGGATGACCCTGCCTTCCATGCAGTTGGGTCAAGAACCTTTATTGGCTCAATTTCATCGTACCATGGGTGTATCCATGGTGATTCTCTCTCTGTTGTCATGCTATAGCCTCCTGCAATCGTTTATGTGATTATAGGTTTATTATGAATATTTAACACTTACATTTCAGTTTTTATTAACAAAAAACCCTTCTTACGGAAAGGTTTAAAGTTATTGGCGCTGTTGTACATTTTGCGTCTTGTCCCAGAGGTGGCAAACATGCTAAAATTCCACCAACAATGCCTAGATTGTGGCACCATATACAATAATAGTTACGTAAGAAACTGCGAATGTGGAGGGCTCATCCCCTTCAAATACAATGACACCGATCCGGAGGGCTTTCCTGACAGATCGTTCGGAGATTCACCATGGAAGTATCATCAGGTTCTTCCACTGGATGATCTGGACTACGCCATCGATCTTGGAATGAAGAAAACACCATTTCTCAAGAGTAAACGAATAGCAGAGGCGATCTCGCCAGACCGACCGATGGAGAACCTTTACATCAAGGTCGAGGCTGTGCAGCCAACAAGGACGTTTAAGGATCGTGAGGCGTTCATGACCGTATCACGCCTCCAGGAACTCGGACACAACCAGATTGTCACCGCAACAACCGGTGACAGCGGGCTTGCCCATGCAAGAGCATGTTCAATTGCCGGGGTGAAGCTATACATCTACGCGCCAGAGAACGCGCGTGAGCGCTCGGAACGAATGCTTGACGAAATACGCTCCGAAATTGATGACGAGTATGTTGAAGTGATATACTCAGGAGCTACCTTTGATGAGGCGATAGCAAACGCCATGTCTTTCGCCAAAAAAAGCGATATACCGCTCGAATACGGATTTTATAACCAGTTACGAATCGAAGGAATAAAAACAATAGGTTTTGAGGTTCTCGAAGACCTTAAAAGGGTGCCCGACTGGTACGTGCAGGCGGTCGGAAGTGGCGTTGGGCTATACGGATTCCGCAAAGCCTGCATGGAACGCTACGGTGTCGCGCCGAGACTTGCAGGAATCCAGCCAAAGGGCTGTGCGCCCATGGTCAGAGCGTTTAAGGGATACGACGACCCGACCGAGAAGACTGTGGACACCCATGTGCTCGGGATCGGTAATCCTAAGCTGTACCTATCGTACCCGCATCTGATAAATGCAGGCACGGTCTTTGAGTATGGCTTTTCCGGAGGGAAGGAATCCGAACTTGCGGAGATTCCCCGGTTGCTTGAGCTCTATCACAGCGACGGCGTGCCTGATGTCGGACTTGAGTCATGCACTGCACTATCAGGACTTGAGCATCTGGTGCAATCCGGAGCGATTTCGCCGGATGAAACGGTTGTCCTGATGTGCTCGGGAGGCATGAGGTGTGACCTGCCCGAAGAACTGGCGGATACCATAACATAATCTCCGGAGTGCCATCATGCAGAAGCCATCTGTAACTAAGGATCGTCTGGATGCAACGCAACTAATGGAGTTTGATGCCTGCACCAGATGTGGTGAATGCTTGAAATGGTGCCCGGTGTATGATGTGATTAAGAGTGGTGCATTCAGCCCGAACGGAAACGGATCGGGTTTCGTTGATGGATACACGCCCCGTGACAAGGTTCAGGAGTGGAAACAGTTCATGAACGCGGGGTACGGCTTGCGTGCGAAACTCTTCGCCCCAGAGAAGATACCGGAATCAACAATTCAGGAGTTTTCAGAGCGTCTGTATCATTGCGCAGCGTGCGGGGTATGCGGCTCTGTGTGCCCGGCGGGAATCAACACCGCCGGACTGTGGGACGCACTGCGCTCCAACCTTGTAAACCGGGGCAACGGACCACTTCAGTCACAGGAGTTCTTCACAGAGGTTATATCTAAGTACGGGAATCCCTACCGAGCAGATCAGCAGAATCGGATGCAATGGCTTCCGGATGATGTTGAGGTGAGCGAGAGCGCAGAGGTCGCATACTTTGTCGGGTGCACCGTGGAATATAAGACGCCGCTTCACGCAGTCTCAGTTGTGCGGATACTTGGGAAGTTCGAGATACCGTTCACCATGCTCGGCGAAGATGAACTGTGCTGCTGCGCCGATCTGATCTCAATCGGGCATCGGGACACTGAAAACATCGCCCGGGAGTTTGCACGGAGAAACATTGAGGCACTCCGGAAGAGAGGCGTCAAAAAAGTTTTGTTCTCATGCCCTGGCTGCTATCAGGTTGCTGTGGATGAGTGGCCCCGTTATTATGGGGGGAAACTGCCGTTTGAATGCATCCATGCATCACAGTTCGTATTCGAGCTGCTCGACAAAGAACGGCGGTGGACGAACCGGATCAATAAGACGGTCACATACCATGACCCCTGCCATCTTGGAAGGCAGATGGGGGTCTACGAACCGCCAAGAGACGCCATCAAAAGACTTCCAGGCGTTAATTTCGTTGAGATGGAGCGGAACCGTGAGTTTCAGCGGTGCTGCGGTGCTGGCGGCAATGCGCTCAGAGAAGGAATCTCTGAGCTGACCGGTGCGGTTGCAAAGATGCGGGTGCAGGATGCGGTGGATGTTGGTGCGGAGCTACTGGTCACGTCGTGTCCGTGCTGCTTTCTGACGCTGGAAGGGGGTAATGGTAATGGTAATAGTAGCAGTGGCGGGAATGGTAACGGCAATGGTAGTAATAATGGTAATGGCGATGGTACGGGCTTGGTGGTCGAGGATCTCGCCACGCTCTGCGCAAGGTCACTTGGACTGATTGATTGATATCCTGCCCATAGTATGTGCATGCGATTTTTGTAATTGTCAAGGCTCTCCGGTAATTCGCGAGTGCAATCATCTCGTAGATAAATGATGTCCGCAATGTGTTAGAAACGTAGAGATCACGGCTACACCGGAATAAATTAGTGACATCCGTCCAAACGTGCTAATTCGTGATAAAAACTGACATAACTCGATAAAATTCCCGGTAACCATCTGGAACTAAAGTATAACGATCCAGGATAAATGAGCAATCTCTTTATAAGTATTGGTCACTGCAACGATAGAGACCAGAGACCCCAAAGTTAATGCACATGGCACCAAGAACGGAGACGATGGGACTAACAATTCTCTCAATCGAGGTAGGAAACCCCGCCCACCCCACCAAAACCATCGCAATCGAGTTCCTCATCGACTCCGGCGCAGTCTACTCGGTCGTTCCCGGCGAGATACTGGCGAAACTTGGCATCGAACCACTGCGCGAAGAGGAGTTTCGGCTTGCGGATGGCACAAAGGTCGCACGCAAAAAAGGAATCGCCCTGTTCAAGTACAATGAGCGAATTGGCGGTGCAGACGTGATCTTCGGCGAATCAGGCGACAGTGTCCTGCTCGGTGCGTTCACGCTGGAATCGCTTGGGCTGGTGCTCGATCCGCTGCGGCGGGAGCTGCGAACGCTGCCGATGGTGCTTGCGGTGCACGGGTGAGGCTGCCACCCCTGGTGGCACAGCAGTCAAGGGCGCTTCGCCGCCACATGTAACGCGAGATCAGGCTCCGGGAACATGTCGGACGCGGGCTTGGGGGCACCGCCAAGAAAGCCTTCGAGGCATCCACTCCAAAAAGTATGGGTGGTTAGATCGGTAAAGGATATTCCTGGTTTATCCTGGAATTTTATTCGTGATCTCTTTGCTTTCTCGAATCTCTCTGCGGTGACGTGCTCTGAATGAAGATAAACTTCCTTAATGGCGAGGTCTATTACATCAAGCGATCCTTTAGCTTCTTTGAATGGTAATCATGTGAAAAGAAGGGTGAACGTCTCCTCCAGAATATAATATGTCATATAACTTGCACCCCTCTGACTTTTATTTCGCAGTACAATCAAGCCCCACGTGTCGATAAAGAGTTTCAATTCTGTTCCCTGCAAGAGTATTTCGTCTATCATGTGGGCAAAGGGTTCGACTGACACGCCCTCTGCGTATTTCAAGATGGGGTCTTTCGTGGGGTCTAATTCTATTTTTTCGCCTCGTTTTTCCCGACTTCGCTTTCGCCAAAAGACAGCCCGCAAAACCAAAGACTTCAGCGATCTTCACCTCTGATAGATATTCCAATGCATCTTTGACCATATCTTTTAATACTTGGCTCTTATATTCGTTCATTGCACCTCCTGCTAACCCATATCCACTTATTGGATACTATATCTATAAATGTTGCCGTTCGGAAGTTTTTATTTTTGCGTATGGGGTGTGAACTTGCATCCCGCACGTTGTTTCTCAAACATAACACTCGCTTGCATTCATTTCTATCAGGATCAAAATGTCGCATAACTCCCTATTCGGGTCCGCTGATCTCCCGCAGAAGCCCCACCGCAACCAGTGGATCCACGTTGTCTGATTCGAGTCTGAGAAGTTCTTCTGTGCTGTTCAGCCTGAAGTGCTTGACACTTTTGGCATATCTGCCCAGTTCGTCCAGATGCTCCGCCATCCATGTGGATTTTTCGACTTTCCATTTCCAGTCCGGATCGTCTTTGCCTGCAAACGGTGTTTTTGATATGTCTGAGTCCGCTGGAAGCTTTGATAGCCACCATGGACCTGGGCTGTAGTGTACCCCGCTTAAGTCATTGATCTCTTTCATGTTGATTGTGACAACGACCCCGTCTCCGGTCTCTGTCGTCTCGTTCCACCGTATGAATAGTCCGGCGACTATTGAGAATCCAGTCTCAACGGTTGCGTTGTATTTATTCATGTCTTCTGATAGTATCAGATTGATCTGTTCATCTGTGAAGTTCATCTTGCGCAACAGTGACTTCCCTGGAAATGGTTTGTCTGCCGGGAGTAGTGCTTCCTCCTGTGCCCAGGTCAGGTCTCGTGTGAAGAGCTCCCATGAGTTGGTTCCAAGCAGCGTTATGACTGCGTCATCTTTACATGCAAAGGACATGGGGAGCGCGATGTAGCGCTCGTGACGGTTGCGGAGCGGGAGATCTTTCTTCACATGCTCTGAGATCAGGTATCCGGCAGCGGTTCCCGGGCAGATCCGGGTGTGAAGCTCGGCGCATGATGCGAGACCGGGTGGGACGTCGTGTGCAAGTACGTTAGTTGTGGTTGCAACGCCCATTGCATTGATCGTGCTGATGTCGCTTGAGATACGGTCCCACGAGGCAGGATTGGCAGCCAGCGCATCGATTCCGACATTGTGCTTAACTATTGTTGTGAAGAGTGCGTCGGCAGGTTCGTCCATGAAATCGGAGAGTGACGTGTTACTGCGGGTATTGTCGTTAGACTTCTGTTCTGCATCAAGGTACGTTTTCAGTTTTTGGTTCCGCACAGAGAAATATATGAAGTCCTTCGTGTCTGTTCTCGAAAACAGGAACCAGAGTGGCATATCCGCACTCCTGTGCACCAGCAGCAGATTATTTTTACCAACTGTGCATCCGGTTGTTGCTGATATGGTATCGATGCATGTTTCGGTGCTGTAACCGCCAATGTTCACGACGTGTCCGGCATCTGTGAATGCGAGCACATGGGGATCGTTCTTTTCGAAGTTCAGCTGTTCCATTGCGATATCTGACGCTCTGAATGCCAGGAGGTTGCGTATCGTGGGATTTTCCTTGCCAGTGGTGTTAGATACCGCGGTCATGTTCCAGCGCTCTTCTTCGATCTCGTTGTCACCCCATAGCCCAAAATACCTTAGCAGGGTGGTGACCCGGGAATCTTTCGTTGGTTCGACCCCTGTTGCGATGTTGATGTTGCTCGGGGGTGTGTCACGACGGGTCATATCCACGTACTCGCTGGTTGGACGGTACAGGATCGCCCGTGGTAGTTCGTCCAGTACGGCAAGCGAATCGGGTCCGGACGATGTGAGCTGGTTCAGCTGTTTTTCGTTTATTCTGAATGTCTGAACCGTTGAAACAAACAACTCAGGGTTGTCAAGGTGTTTTAGCCCCCACAGAATAATTTTTAGTTGGTATAACCCCTCCGGAACATCTTTTAGGTCCACGCCAGCGAGTTGAGCGACCTTTTCATCATTAACTGCCAGAACCAGCCCGTCGCCCCGTTTTGTTCTGCTATTCCACAACACAAAGATCACGGATGCGTTCTCTGCTGGTGGTTGCAACTGTACGTTTTGTTTGATGAAAAGCCCGGATCTGCCGGGTGTTGTGTCAAGGAGTGTCATGATCGCATCGTCTCGCATGGAACCTGAAAGAGAGATTGTGATATACTCCTGGTCCCGCGGTGTTTCAACTGGCAGTTCCTGTCGCAGGTACTCTGCAAGAACATATCCCATGATGAGTTCCAGGGTGGGTGTCCTGTGTGATTGGAGACATGCAATGAGACTGGGTGGTAGGTCTCCGGATAAAGTGTTTGTTAGCGCAACCACGCTGAAAGCGTCCGGTTCGCCGAGGTCTTCTTTGATTGTGTCCCACAGTGAAGGCGACTCAAATAGCTTCCTTGCGTCAACGTTGTGTTTCGATGTTTTGAATAAGGATTCATCGGAGACCTGGTCAAGCTCCCAGAGTGTTCTGCATTCACTGACAGCACTGCCGTTCACCACAATATAAACACAGTCCGCAGTATCCTTTCTGTAAAACAGGAACCAGAGAGGCTCATTCGTACTTCGGATCGGTATCAGGTTGTTTTTACCGATAGAAGTACCGGTTACAAGAGTAAGCGTATCAATACACCCCGCTGTACTCTGATCGCCCACCGTGATAACTCGCCCGGCGTTTGTGAGCACGAGAAGATCAGGATCGCCCTTATCAAACGGCAGATCACCCATCGCGATCTCTGTTGCCCTGAGCGTCAACAGATGCATCGGTGATGCGCTATGTTGTGCGGGCGTCGGGGCTGCTGCGGATATGGCGCATAAAGATAGAATTAACAGGCATGTAATCGCGCTTTTTTTCATGTAGCTGGTTTGGTGAAGATTTCAGTGTGCGATTCAAACATGCTCACATCCCTATCAGATTCTTCCCATGCGCAGTGTTTCACACTGACAAGTGTTGTGTTCTCTGTTGCAACGTTACTGCGATAAATGCGGTCTGTGACCAAAATCCCGCCGCAGAGCCCGGCAGGATCAGTTGCAGGGTCTGTTCCACCATATCCTTCTGAGGCATATATCGCCTGCCCCTCGTCAGTCACGCTGACATCTGCGCCCTGAATGGGGTTTGTATCCGCCCCGTTGAGCACCAGCACATCAAGATAATTCTTAACGGTGAGTGTGGATGCAAGACGGACGCTAGCGGTATCAAAGGTTGTCTCGATCACGGTGCCAGACGAGGCATACTCCACCATGAAATCGTACAGACTGGTCGTGCCAACTGTGGAGCCGTTTATTGTGTTGCCGGTGCTGGACCTTGTGATTAACATACCATGCTGGGCGGAACCAATTACACAGTTCATTATCTTGTTTTCTTTGCTCGCCATAGCTATGAAGATGCCGCGTTGTAAATTCGATCCCGTATCACAGTCCTGTATCGTGTTTTCTGTGCTTGCATGGGATATGGAGATGCCGTTGGTGTTCTCTGGTGTGTTGCAGCATACCACCCTGTTGGCTGCGCTCGCATGGGATATCTGGATTCCGTTTGTGCTTTCTGACGAGTCACAACCCGCCACCATGTTACCTGCGCTCGCGTGAGATATGAGGATACCAGCGAAACTGTCCTGCACAACACAGTTTGTTATCTGGTTGCCGCTGCTTGCCATAGAGGCAGAGATGCCGTTCTGCGGATTCGATATTGCACTGCAGTTTGTTATTGTGTTGTTGTTACACACCTGGAACAGACTGATGCCGGTCTGCTGATTCGACGTTACGTTGCAGTTTTCTATCGTGTTGTTGCCACATGACTTTTGCAGCGCAATCCCGGTTTTACCGTTTGAATACGCGGTGCAATCTGTTATGCGGTTATTGCTACATGCCATGAAAAGGAGAATTCCGTGATCCGTATTCGAATGCAGGATACAATCATATATTATATTATCTCTACATGAGCTCCCTAAAAAGATTCCGTTTCTGTTTGAATGCATCGTACAATCCGTTATCCTGCAATCCCTACCAACCATAAACACTCCAACCACATAAATTCCATAAACGCCGTTTCTTATCGTAAACCCACTGATGTTGACATGAGGCGAGTTTATGTACACAACATTCCCACCATTGCCATCAATCACCGTATTACACCGGTCCTCACCATGCAACGTAATCATTTTGTCCACAACAAGGTTTTCCGTGTATGTGCCATTATACACATATACCGTGTCCCCATTGGTTGCAGCCCCGATCGCAGATTGTATCGTTAGGTAATCGGTGGGCACATACAGGATTCTATCGCCATCTGCGCACACCCCAATCTTCTGATCGGTTATATTGCCGGTCCCATTACCGGTGTTGTCCGGAATACGCTCAGTTTGTGCTACCACGGTGGTGGCATGTTCGATCACCGGTAGCTGATCTGCATCAATAATGGTATCATTCAACTGCGAGAGGGATACTTTCTTGATTACATCCGCTTGAATAACGTTACCGCTGGACTGTATCAGACATATACTATGGGTGTTGCTAACCGCGTCCTCCCCCACAACATCCACATCAATACCATCATAATCAATAGTCGAGCCAGCGATAGTCAGGTTACTGGCGACCGTGTTGTTGGGCTGCAGGGTGGCAGTCGTGTTAGTTGTACCTGTTTTGGTCGTGTTATCGGTTGCCTGCAGAGGCTGGATGGCACGCCCGGTTTCAGGGGGCAGATCAATTGTTTTGCAACCACTGATACTACTGGAATCAGGGAGTACATTGTCTATGATAACGTTGTCTGTGGATTGCTCCATCCGGATGCCGTCGCCACAGTTAAGCATTACCAGGTTTTCAACAATAATGTTGTTACTGGCATTTTCCATATAGATTCCATGATCCTTGTTGTTCGTGATCATATTATCCATGATGATGGCGTTATCAGCGTTCATCATGTAAATTCCATATATGTTATTGCTGATTCGGTTATTTTCGATAATGATTTCTGATGATGCCAGTATACTGACGCCCGCCATCCCCCCCTCAATCATAAAGCCAGAGACTGTAACGCCGTCTGCACTCACAGTCACAACGTCCCTGCCCTCCCTGCCCAATATCATGGCATGGTCTCCAAGCAGTGTTAGTGGTTTATTGATCGTTATGTGCTCAGAATATACTTTTTTGCTGATATGAATCGTATCACCCGGTTCTGCGGAGTCAATCGCCCCCTGGATTGATGTGTGATTCGCTGGCACATGCAAGGTATCCGCAGATGCGGTTCCTGCAAACATCACGATAATAAGTACTATGATATATCCTCTCATGGTTGCCTCCTGACGGAATATCTATTATCTATTGCTGAATCATACACTTGTGACTTCCTCCCCGCTACAAGTAGCGGGGCTTCCTGCTTCACGGGGCGCCCAACGGCGCATCTCCACAGGCTTAAATTCCGCACAGTCCTTGCGTACATACGGTTTCGCAAATATCTCGCCAGCACTTTCAGCCTTGCGAGATAGATTATTCTTGACACACAGGTAGTTAAAAGCTTTGGTGCGGCATTCATCCCCTTTACAAGTAGCGGAGTCTTCTGCCGCGGAGACTATAAAACTTCTGTGCCATCAGGAGGCTGTCACATTATATGGTGCTGGGGTCATATCCTTGCAGGTGGTGCGGTCAAATGAGCTCAAATATATCATGAAATCTCTTGAATGAATCGAGTTCTTTGGTAAATAACCTGTAATCTGCGTCCATCTGTGAAATCTGTGGCTGACAAAAGTTTTTAGCCACAGATTAACACGGATTACACAGATTTCTCCTGCAACTCACTTGAACATATTCGTGGAATCTCGTGTAACTCCGGATGG
>RXIK01000244.1 GCA_004211975.1 Methanosarcinales archaeon
AACGCTCTTGCCAGACTTGGCTTCTTCGAGACGTGGCTCCAGCTCCTCTTTTATAGTGTGTTCCTGCTTCTCCGAGTCTGCTTTAGCAGGAATCATACTCATTTTGTGAGGCGTCATCCCAATAGACTTGAGAAACACCCTATCCCGATTAACACCCTCGCTTAATTCCAGTTAACTCTTTGATCTTAGCCATCGCCTCTTTAATGCTTGTAGGATGATGTTCACGAAAATAATCTTTGATAGTTGTTGTATATAATCTTAATTTGCTTTGAGGCTGGTAAAAATTTGCTTCTTTCAATCTTTCAATGCTGCTCTATTGATATTTTCGAAGATACTTGACTGAAGTGTTCGGAGAGATCCTTGTAATGTGACATATCTCTTCATGTTTTATTTCGTGGCTTTTCAGTAAAAGAGATTCTATTCTACGCGTAACGTGTGGGTGGGGATGATGGTATTGTTTGTAGCGAAATGTTTTCACTGTTTCCTCAGTGAACTTAATCTTAAGTACGTGTTTAGCCGCTCAGCATCGTCATCATCATCTGGAGACTATTGAGACTATGTTGCGCCCATGTCGCCAGTACGGTCATGATTCGCTCATGAATTGACGTTCCTTTCTCATTGCGCAGCGTTCCTATGATCTTCCGCTGGACTACATGCTCGCGAAGTGCCCTTTCCGCTCTGTTGTTAGTTGGCTCAACACCCGGATGAATAACAAATGTGAACCAGTACTCAAAGCCATTTTCTATCTTGCCGATGAGCTTTTCCACCTTTTCACTTCCGTAACCTCTGTTGATCCATCGTTTGAGCGTTGCTTGCGCGTTATGCAACAGTTTCTCCCGAATTTCGGGTGGGGGATCACTTTCGAGTGCGTTAGTCAGTTTTCGATAGAGTCTCGTGAGTGCTCGGTGTAAAGGAACCGCCTCCGCAATCTTATCGGCGAGATCTTTGGATTCTCGCAGTAAGTGCGCCCAACAACGCTGGATACGTTTTGTAAATTTGGAATATGGTTTCCAGCCATCACACACGATTATTCCCTTGAATCTCCTTGTCAGAATCTCCATCAGGACTTTTGTGCCCCGGCTATGCCGAATCGCAATAAAAGTC
>RXIK01000089.1 GCA_004211975.1 Methanosarcinales archaeon
GTGCGCAGAGGGACGCGGAGGGGAAATAAACGGTTAAACACTCTGCGTTCCTCTGCGCCCTCCGCGGTTATTTTTTCTTACCAGAAAGTACCGAATCGCAATCGGGCGACTAATCACCATACCTGAGCAGGTACCATTTCACAAACAAACTTTTCACAAAAGTTTGATCAAAAACTACCCTCCCTGATCAGATGCCAATTTTTACTCGCAAACTCGCCACAAAAAATCGGGAAAATATACCGCGTTTCCCCACCCGAAGGGCAGTTTTTACTCGATTTTTTGTGAAAAAATCGGTTTAGAACCGGTCTACAATGTACGGGCCGAATATCATGAATGCGAATGAAGCAAAGACTAACATGGCAAACACTGCTGCCAGGACATGTGATAATCGCTCTGCGTCGCGATAGCCGATCACCCGTTCAGTCACCAGATGGATTGTGTCTCTGAATATGTGTCCTCCGTCCAGCGGGACTGCGGGCAGGCAGTTGAACAGCCCTGCAAAGAAGTTGATCCAGAACGTCCAGATCAGCGCGTTTGCGATCCAGAAGACGAGAACTCCATATCCTGCCGCCCACCCGATGGGCTCGTAGAACTGCATGGTGCTGCTAAATCCGGAAAATCCGGTGCCGTCAAACCCTATGAATGGTAATGCGAAGATTATGAGCCAGCCCTCGATTTCACTCATCAGGGATGGAATATTTTGCAGGATGTGGAGTGTTGCTGTGGCAGGATATGTGACGATCGTCATGCCTGCAAATTCAATGCCTGTGGTGGCAACCACACCAAGATACCCACAACTGCGGTCAGGCGAGGAACCAAGCGTCACAAAGGTGGCATTATCATCTGCAGAGAACATCTTCACCGTTTGATTCGGTTCGGTTGTGTTCAAAAACGCGATAAAATCAGTGCTATTATAAATCGGGGTGTTATCAATCTGTGTGATGATCATGTCTGCGGTGAGGTTCGCTTTTGATGCGGCAGAATCCTCAACAACCTCCCAGATCACAACCCCCCTTTGCATAACCGTATCGTCAGATGCAAGCACGAAAACTTCGCGCGTCTGTCGCTCCTGCACGTGCAGGGTCAGCGAAGCATCCTGTGATCTGGTAGTCATATAAACATAGAAGTCGTGTGCACTCCGGATCGTGGTGTTATCAACCTGCGTGATCACCATGTTCTCTTTTATGCCAGCCTGCGCAGCAACTGAGTCTTTGCTTACCGATGCAATCGTAACATCACTAAGCGGGGCTATAGCGCCAAGCACCGGACCAAAAAGAAGCAAAAACAGAATTACCGCAACAACAAAGTTCACCATAACGCCTGCTGCAAGTATCCTCATCCGTGCAGGTCTTGGCGCCCCACCCTCCCGAACAGAGCTTTCTTTCGGCGCATCACAAACAGCTTGATCATAGCCAGACCCCAGCCCTGTAGATCCAACATCAGAACAATCCGATTTCTTCTTTCCGAACAGTTGCTCCTCGTCAGGCTCTGCAAATCCACCGATCGGAACGATCAAGGTGAGCAGACCCATGGATTTAACATCAATGCCTTCAACCTTGCACAGAACCGCATGTGCAAGTTCATGCACCACAAGAGTGACCGCAAGCCCGATTGCACCCCACACAAGAGGAATATACTCGTTCACCCCGGGAATCAAGAAAATGTTCTGTGGAGCATTATATTTCCCAGGTGGCGGCATCGTGCTGTTAAATATCGACTGCAACATCGCATAATCAGTCATGATCACCAGCACAAACATAATGAACATCCCGACCAGCATAACCGGTATGCCAATGTTTGCAAGGAGCTTCCAGAACCTACGCGGACGTGCCAGCACCGACAGCAGACGTTGACCGCGTCTGGTGCGTATCATCAGGATAGGTCCAAACGCAGTGATGTTATAACGCTCCAGAATTCCTTGCTTATTTAAAATAGCGATGATAAGCCAATATACCATCAAAATAATAAGTGTGGTGTTTAAAGCGTTCACATTACCGTTTTTCAACCTATATAGTATTAATAGTTTGCGCGAATGCCCCGGCAAATATCGGATCACGCGGACACCCAAGCCTATTTCTCGTACTACTCCCCCCCACCGGCATCAACACACCTGCTATACAACGCCTGAAGCTCGTCCACATCCGCAATCTCCGATGCCGGCGCATGATATGCAACACCGCCAGCAGCCATAATCAACAGATGATCACAGAGCAGAAGACCCCGACTAAGGTCGTGCGACACCATGACCGTGGTGATCCCGGACCCTGTCAACGAGCTTAGCACACCCTCAAGACTGGCTGACGCATGCTGATCAAGACCGGTGTACGGCTCATCAAGCAACAGCACAGACGGATGATGAAAAATCGCACGCGCAATCGAAAGCCGCTGTTTCATCCCCCTCGAAAACATGCCGACACGACTATGCTTTTCAGACAACAGATCGGTTTGTTTGAGAACGTCATCAATTCTTGCATCAACTCCCCGGGTTTCATACATCCTCCCGAAGAATTTAAGGTTTTCATAAGCAGTCAGCTCACCATACAGATATGTGTTATGTGAGATCACACCTATAATCCCCCTCACCTTCTCCGGTGAGTTCTTCACATCAAAACCACCAATCTCAGCATCACCACTCGTTGCTCTAAGAAGAGTTGCCATAATCTTAAGAAGAGTTGTTTTTCCCGCCCCATTCGGCCCGACAATCGTCAGAAAATCGCCTTTCTTAACAGAAAAATCGACACCGGCAAACACCGCCCTTCTGCCAAAACTCTTTGCAAGACCATGAACATGAATCATTATAACAGTTCTTAAAACCGATCACATTTATGATTTTCCATGTTTAACTTCACTAATCCCAACAACTCCAAGGTTGTTCTTATGCAAAACGCACCCCAGCTATTATTGTCCTCAAAAATGTGTTAGACGGTGAGACGGGTATCAGGTAAGGATACCGAGGGGGAAACATGATAAGATATATTTTGGGTGAGCGGATGTTAAGGTGCACCGGGCACATACATAGTTGATCCTTTGCATCTTCAAAACCACCCGATGATGCCGGAGCGTTCCTCTATTTATGTTTGTCTCATTTGCGATGTCACTGTAATGTACGCCCGAATTCTCCCTGATATAATCATATATTTTTAAACGAACCTCATGATCCAGCACGTTATATCCAAAAATGCGCTTGCAGCCAAGATATGCCAATGCTTTGAGGGGTGCAAGCGTTTCCACCGATATGACCGTGATGTGCAGCATCATAATCCAGAGGGGCAACTGCCAGAAACTGATTGGAACCGGATCATGCCCTTCTCCTCCTTCCGATACCGGGTGGTCGTACCCGAACTCAACGATGTAACCATCAGATGTTGCTTCTAAAACACCGGATAAGATCAGCGAAAAGAGCAGGAAAATCACGAAAGCAGTGGTTAACGCCTTCATCGTTATCTTTATGACCTGGGTGGGCTATTAATATATCCGTTCCTAATGATACTCCACTCAGTTAGAGACCTTACATAGAAGATTATGTATTGGTGCAATGCGAGATGATGACTCACAGGGTTCAACTGGTGAACCTCAAAGAACTCGCCAGAAGGCACGATTAAGTTGCGCCTTATGTTTACTCAGAGTTTTGGTCGTGCCACAGGGAACGACAGACCACAAAAGAGGAAAACAACATGAAAGGAACAACAAAACCAAACAGATTCAAACTGGCAGCCGCAGGGTTGCTTGCCACGCTGCTCATAGCAGCGGCAATTGCACCAGCTATAGCTGATGAAGACCGAGAAGAGTTAACAGTTGTGAATACTCAAGAACCAGATAGTGATGGAGAACCGGTATTAATAAGTGCTGAAGATGCACTGTTGCGTGATGCACAAGAATATGCATCAGATATGGGAGTTAGTACTGATGAAGCTCTCCGCCGACTCCAACTTCAAGACAGTATAGGTGAACTGAATGCAGAAATAAGCACAAACGAAGTAGCAACTTTTGCCGGACTTTGGATTGAGCACACCCCGAAATACCGTGTTGTTGTGCAGTTCACTCAAGATAGTGAGGAGACAATTAAACCATACCTGGAGCAGCACACAGAGTTAGCCGACATTGTTGAGGTGCGCACTGCAAATGTGTCTTTAGCTGACCTAAGATGAGATGGTCAATTATCTGAATAATATACGGGATCTTGTAAATCTTGCCTATGACCCAAGTTTAAAAGATGTTCCAAAAACAAATAGCAGTAGCTAGCTTTATCCTGGTACCTAACTAGAATTAATTAACCCGAATCAGAAAGTCACCCAGCCTCACCGTAGAGAACAGTTT
>RXIK01000245.1 GCA_004211975.1 Methanosarcinales archaeon
TTCGCGTTCTCTTCATCATGAGATTGCGACACACCGATTTTACGATCCAGTTACCAGATTCCAAATTTTACTGTTGAACCGTTCGATCAATCGAAATATTTAAGTACTTACGCACACGATTCAAAACAGGTCAACCAAAAGACCAAAGTGATTAACATGACAAATGTTCTGACAAACCCAGACCGGTTCTTCGCCGAACTATCCGCAAAAGACACAAAACTAATGACGCCATTCGCGATCGTGCTGGTTTCAGCCATCGTTGCAGCCATCTCCGCTGCGATGATGATGGATGTGATGGCATCCTCACTTCCCAAGGATGCAGCAGCATTTGCAGGAATTGATGTGGCAATTGGTGCCATCCGAGAGCTTGTCATGCCATTTATCTGGTGGTTATTGTGTGCGGGTGTGGTGTATGCCGTCTCTACCTTCTTTGATGGAGATGGCTCGTTCAAACGGACATTTGAGTTTGTCGGCTATAGTTTCATCCCAAGCATCATCGGATCGGTCATCGGACTTGCTGGGTTCATGGTTGTGTTCCCAAACGAACTGCTTTCTGAGAGTTTTCAGCAAATGTATCCGTTGATACTGGCACTTGCCATCATCTATCTCCTTCTCATGCTATGGAGCGTGAGTATATGGATATTTGCAGTTAAACACGCACGAAATCTATCAACAAAACACGCAGTTATTACGGTGCTTGCCATGTTCTTCCTGATATGGGGCATAGCCCTGATACCACATATTACACACACCGGTTATATCGGTGGAATATGAATAGAAAACTGTTGCTACTGCTATTGTCCATCATCCTGATCACATTCGCATCCCCTGTGCACGCAGACACCGAGATTGAGCCAACGATTGTGGTGGACTACACGGTAGACCCGGCAACCATGATGCCCGGCGACACCGGAACCGTGACAGTCACCCCTCTTTAACGGCGCAACAGATGAGAGACTTTTTAATTTGTTCTGGTCGGTTGAACAACATGATGCCAATCCTGCAAACAGTGGCAGGATATGACTTCCGAAATCAGTGAAATCAGTGTTAATCTGTGGCAAATAAAACTTT
>RXIK01000073.1 GCA_004211975.1 Methanosarcinales archaeon
TCTCTGATTTTAAGATTGTTACGTTGTCATACGTCACGTCCTGATACGGCGTGATCTGGCGCGAGATATGGGTCTCGATTGTCGTGTGGTCGTGTGGTTGTGTGCCAGTCCATGTGATGTTGTATGCCTGGCTGTTTTCTCCGGTCTCCACGCAGCCTGCGCCGATCAGGAGTGTGGTTGAGACCGTGAGTATAAGTATGATCGATGTAAGTGTCGCGGTTGGCGCCATTGTTTGTGTTGATGGTTTTAACATGTTATCACCGGAAATTAGATGATGTGAAAAGGGCGGATAAGCGCGGGAAACCGCGCTTGTCCGCCCTCCCACTCTCTACTCACTATTCAGGTCGCATCCCCGATTGCTATGCTGTACTCGAACTCTTCGACGTAGTGGGGGAGTATTCCGAGTTCCCAGTTTCCGATTGTGCCGTTCGCAAGGTGTTCTTCGGTGTAACTGGCATAGTCTTCATTATACACTTCGTCGATCCCCACCTCGCCTGGTGGGGCGTATCCATACTTGCTTATGCCGCTGAGACTAACTGCGCCGTGGTATGTGACCCTGGTTGGCGCAAGCGCAACAGTCCCGTCCGGTCCCTTGAGGGTCAGGTTGAACCACGGCTCGCAATCACTTCTATCCCCGCTATCGATTCGGTAGCCAGACCACTTGTGCTTCCTTGACTCGATCAGGATTGTTATGGGCGCGTCAGAATCTATCGCAAACACTTTTAGAAACGGCTCTGTCGGCTGTTCCCATACCCTGAAGCGCAGGCGTACCGTTCCACCTTCCTCATCTCCTCGACCCATACTCGGGTCATCGATTCCCAGGTTAATCTCGCCCCTGTAACTGCCCTTTGCGCCGGCAGGCACCTCAAGATGCACGTTTACTGTGGCAGTCCCGTTCGCTGGCACCGATGCTGGCGCGTCAATGCTGATCGCGTCATCCTCAAATGCTGGCGGTGTGTCGTGCCCCCCATACCGTCCTGCGTCCACAGTCTCAGGATCGATGTTGATGTCGTAGTCACCCGTGTTTTTAAGGGTGATTGCGTAATCGTACCTTTTGCCCGGTTCAACCCGATCCCGGATGCGGGAAGGCAGAATCTGCACAACAGGGGGCTTCCATACATCAATATTGATGTTTACGGTGTTGACGTATGATGGATGCGGTTGCGGTTCCGGAAACGGATATGGCTTCGCATCGTCCGTGAATGCGATCATCACACCATAATACCCGAGGTCAGCGTCATCAGGGATTGTGATTGCGATTGTGAACTCGTTCTCGCCGCCATCCGCTTCGAGTTCTGCAGCCGCCGGGGTTATCGTGATCCAGGCATCATCAAAGATATGTTCGCTGTACGGCTCCTTGATTATCATTGGATCCACTAATACGGTCTTATTATTCTGGTTTGTCACCGTCACAGTGAATTCATAGCTTTCACCTGGCATTAACTCCGTATGGTGCCAGTTCGGGTTGATCCACAGTATCGTGAGGTTTATCTCATGCGTATCCTGCAGATTTTCTGTTGCGCCCACCATCGGCATGGATACCGACCGCGATACAACGTGATGTACGCCATCAACTCCGATAAACACATCTTCTGCAAACATAGCTGTTGCGACTCCAGGGATTGTCGCTACAAAGACCAGCGCGAGCAGAAGCGCGAGCAGAAGCCCGCGCCCCTGGACAGCGCTATTTTTTGTGAATAGCCCTTCCATGATTATTCATCACCTCTGTCATTCGTAGCGTGCTCACGTCTCCGAATCTCCGATCTTTATAGTGTAATCGAACGCTTCGACGTAGTGGGGGAGTATTCCGAGTTCCCAGTTCCCGACGTCTCCGTTTGCGGTGTAGAGCGCAACGTAACTGGCGCGACCTTCATTGTACATTCCGGTGCTTTCCAGCTCCCATGGCGGGGCGCAGTCGCTGCCGCCAAGATTAACCGAGCCATAATGTTTAACCGTGGTTCTTGTCAGTGTGACCTGATCTCCAGCGGGTCCCTGGAGCGTAACATCAAAGGACGGCGTCTCATCGTCACCGCTTTCGCTGCTTCCACCTCCACACATATCGTAGCGGTACTGATTCGACTCGATCTCAATTGTTATGGGCGCGGCAGTCTCTGTTGCGAACTCCTTTGTGTATGGTTCTGTTGGCTGTGTCCAGACCTTAAAGTTCAGCTGCACCATCTCAGAGCCCCCGTACCAGCCTCCACTCGATGAGTCATCAATTCCCAGGTCAAGTCCGGAGTAGTACTCGCCCTTTGCGCCGAGGGGCACCTCAAGATGCACGTTCACTGTAGCAGTTCCGTTTGCGGGCACAACAGGTGGTGCAGTTATGGTGATTGCATCATCCTCAAATGCCTGCCCTCCCATCTCGTTGTGGTGCCAGCGTTCAGGTTTAAGCTCGGGATCGATCTCTATATCCTCGTCGCCCGTGTTCTTCAGGTTGATCGTGTAATCATACTCCTTACCTGATTCAACCCGGTCATAGATGTGTCTCGGCTGAATCTGCATCACAGGCGGCTTCCACACGCTTATGTGAAGGTTGAGCGCATTGAGGTACATTGGATATGGTGCTGGATAGGGTGTTGGCATCACATCGTCTGTGAATGCGATCTGTGTGTTGTAGTTCCCGCGCTCGGCGTCATCCGGAATTGCAACCGAGATTGTAAACTCTTCCTCGCCGCCATCCGCTTCAAGTTCTGCGGACGCGGGTGTTATCGTGATCCATTCCTTGTCAAGTACGTAGTCGCTGTAAGGCTGATCCTTAATCATTGGATCCACCGATACAGTCTCGTTGTTCGGGTTTTTCACCGTTACGGTGATTTCGTCGCTCTCTCCGGGCATCAAATCCAGTCCAGTGTGTCGTGGGCTGATCTGAAGCTTTGTTATGTTCATATCAGATACTTCGGGCACATCTCCTGGTGGTGGCGGTGTCTCCAACGGTATTGCTATCGGTGCCGGAACCACTGCTGCCGCAATGCATGACGCGCTGACAAGCATCAGCAATAGCGCCAGCAACGTGCTCACGTTTATGTGTGTTTTGATTTCCACTGTGTCATCCTCCATTTATTGTTAGTATCTGTCGATGTATAGACAAACACATTCCATCATGTGCAAGTCTTCGTACATAAATGTTTCGGTTTATCGAAAAGTATTATGATGAAATATGGTAGATTGTGCTTTAATACCCATACCCGTGCGGATTCGCGGCGGTTTGCCCATTATCCCGCACGGTTTACCAGAGAATACGCACACAGCAGACAACAACGATCAGAAACGCGGTGGGGTCATAATTTCATTTGCAAGATATGGTTGCGGCAACACAACCCCCGAGACTTTTTAATTTGTTCTGGTCGGTTGAACAACATGATGCCAATCCTGCAAACAGCAGCATGATATGACTTCTGAAATCAGTGGAATCAGTGTTAATCTGTGGCAAATAAAACTTTTAGCCACAGGTGAACACTGATTTTACAGATTAACGATATAAATGACTTTTCAGATCGATAGCGCTCAATTTTATCAGTTGTGCTTACACAAGACAACCCCGGGTAACCAGAAAATAATAAAAAGTCTCCAACCCCCACATTTCATGTATGTGTTATAGATGATGTGAAAAAACCCCGGGTCTTTGGTATCTCGCATTGCAATAACCAATCCTCCCCGAGACTTTTGATATTTTCGAAATGAGGTCGGCAGTTTAATCTTGCTTGCCGTGACCCAAGGTCATCCGGAAGAGTGAAAACAGTGCATGTAATGCTAATTACTTGACTTTCGGCGAACTGAAATAAGCATCCCTTTTATCGTCACGGTTTTTAAGTGGTTTGAAATCACCGCAGAGGACGTGGAGTACGCAGAGTTCGGTCTCTCTCTCTCTCTCTCTCTCGTTCCTCTGCGCACTCCGCGGTTAAATTCCTTGGTTTAATAACTATGTTTTTAACCACATGGTGTTGAACACGTATCTTTTTGTGGGAACTTTGCTAAAAACCCATAATTTATTGGGTGTATTCAAGAATAGTGTTTACCGAGGATAACAAACACATCGCATTTGCGTGACATGTTTTGGGCAGTGAGTTACATTTAACCGAAAAATGGGTAATTAGCAGAGAGCCAAAAAAAAATATGGGATTACACGAGATTAACACAGGAATCTTGTGAAATCGGTGGAATCTCGTGGTTCCGCACGTATTTGGCTGTGATCTGGTAGTTAGCTAAATACGTGCGTTTGCAGTATTATCGGTAGGTAGTTGATGTCGCATTCGGGCAGAACCTTGAAACGGAGTATAGTTAAATATATATACCGTAATGCACTATTAATCATTATGGACGACATTGACCAATCAATGGTGTACTTTGCATGTACGGTATGTGATTTTACGTTCCAATCAGACCCAAACTTTGTTCCGATCATCTGTCCGCAGTGCGGGAGCGAAAACGTCGTGCGGACGTGACCGGGTTATGATTGCGACACGCTGGGGACCTGTCTGGAGATCAGTTGGATATTACCGGTTCCAAGGCGGATCGGCTGCCCGACAATCACGTTCTCGGTGACGCCGCTTAGTTCATCAATATCACCGCGCATACCTGCATCGATCAGGTGATTCACAGTCACCTCGAATGCCGCTCGTGCAAGGATGCTTGCTTTCTCACCGGATAGCCCGTGCCTCCCGATCTGCTTGACCTCGCCATCACAGGTCATCATATCAGCAGCGAGCATGATATGTCTTGAATCCACGTTCAGCCCCTGTTCACGTAATGTGGACATAATCTCGTTTATGATCGAAATCCGGGCAGCTTCGATGCCAAAGACCTCGCACATCTCACCCGGGTGGTTACTGGTCGTTCGCGCCGGATCCATGCCCTCAATATCAAGAACTTTCTTAAGTGCAGTGCCTTCGGTGTACAGCACGTATTCGGAACCTTCTTTCTGTATAACCACCCGCGTAATCTCCTCAAAACCCTTGAGCACAACTTTCCTGAGGTTTCGGCTGAGCATAACCAGCGAACCAAGATTAGGCTCACTTGGCTCAAGTGTGAGCGTGTATCCACTCTCACTAATCTGGATCTTCAGCTTTCCTTCAAGCTTCTCGACAATATCCGGCATCGTTAGCTTTCGCTCATGCATCGCGCCCTCATCAAGATCAATAAGGATCCTTAGATTCGTGCGGTCGGTGCTAACCTCTCCCACATCTACGATGGTTGTCTTCTGAATCAACCATGCAACATTCTGAGCCAGTCTCCGGCTTTCACCATCCACACCCTGCAGATATACGGTCATCACAGGAGTGCTCGGGTTCTTTCGGGCGTCAAGGATCTCAATCAGTCTTGGAAGCCCGAGTGTCACGTTGATCTCAGCAACTCCGGCGTAATGGAATGTACGCATCGTCATCTGAGTCCCTGGTTCACCAATTGACTGTGCCGCCACCACCCCAACAGGGTCACATGGCTCAATGCAGGCATCGGCGTACGCGTCGGCTACACTGGCGAGGATCTCATCCAGTTGCCCTGCATCAGGCATGACTTGGAGCAGTTCCTCGCGCAGGATATCACTGATCTTAGACGGTAGTGCGAGTGCGAAGACCTGCTTCTCAATATCCTCTGCTGTTACACTGCCGCTCATTTATCCACCTCCACCACATCCCTGACAATCCGGTTGATTTGATCACGACCAAAACCATGTGAAGGATCAATGCCGTCCTCGCCAAACAGGGTTTGCACAACTATGCCACGTGTATCTCTTACCGTGCCGTCGCGTTGCGCCTCCAGATCCTGAAGAGCGTTCACCATCCTCCGCTGCAGGTATCCTGACTGGGACGTTCGCACCGCAGTGTCCACAAGACCTTCTCTGCCACCGATTGCATGGAAGAAGTACTCTGTCGGTGTAAGCCCACTCTTATAGGAGGCTTGCACAAATCCGTGGGCGTCCGCGCTGAGATCTCCTTTTTTGAAGTGTGGAAGCGTGCGATCCGAGTATCCCCGGTGAATGCGCTCGCCACGCACAGCCTGCTGCCCAACACATGCAGCCATCTGCGCAAGGTTAAGCATTGAGCCTCTTGCGCCGGACACCGCCATCGCAACCGCTGAGTTATCAATACCAAGATGTATGCCAGCCCGGTCGCCTGCCATGTCACGAACCTTCCCGAGGACCTGCATGATTCGCAGTTCAAGCGTCTCTGCGAGCGTTCGCCCTGGCAGCAGATCGAGCTCCCTGTGCTCGTATTGATCGATCAGGTCTTCAATGCCGTCTTTGCCATGTATGGCTTCTTTACTGATCTCCTGTATCTGTTTGTTCGCCTCGTCCGGGATGTCCTCGTCATCAATCCCGAAGCTGAACCCATGGTACATGATGCCCCTGATCGCAAGATTGGTAACATTGTCTATGAACTTTGTGCCATCAGTTGCCCCGTACTCCTTGATAATCTTTGAAATAATCAAGCCCTTGAAAGCACCGATCGATTTCTCATCAATGGTGCCGCAGAGCAGTTCCCCGCTATTTATGATAACATAAGCGTCAGTTGGACAGTTCTCTTTCATGCATGTGTCGCATTCCTGGCAGATCTCTGCTTTGTATTCGAGATTCAGCCCGCCCGGTAAAATCCGGCTGAATATCTGTTTTCCAGTCCAGTAGGGGGTGCCCTCAACGATATGATCCGGTTCTGGCAGGTCGCGCACACCAGCCTTCCGCAGAATCTCAAGCGCACTGTTCTTATCGATTTGTTTCTCACGAGTCAGCAGGAACATGCCGGTGATGTGATCATGGATGCCCCCGATGATCGGTCCGCCAAATCTTGGCGAGAGAATGTTTTCCTGCACCCGCATCAGTATCTTTGCCTCGGCTTTTGCTTCTTCGGTCTGCTGCACATGGATATTCATCTCATCACCATCAAAATCAGCGTTGTATGGTGGGCAGACCGCGGGATTCAGTCTGAACGTCTTTCCAGGCATCACTTTGACTTCGTGCGCCATAATACTCATTTTATGGAGTGATGGTTGCCTGTTAAAGAGCACGATGTCGCCGTCCTTGAGATGTCGGTCCACAAACCACCCGTATTCAATTGTCTCGGCAAGCTCCTCCCGATTCAGCTCGGTAACTTTCATTTTGTGCCCGTCTGTGCGCACAATGTAGTTTGCGCCGGGGTGATTAACCGGTCCACGACGGATGTACTCTTTGAGTTCTTCGATGTTTCTTGGCACGGCTTTAATCGTGAACGTCAGCTCTCTTGCAACCCTCTCAGGAACCCCGACCTCGTTAATCGATAAATTCGGGTCAGGTGAAATCACGGTTCTTCCACTGAAATTCACACGCTTACCAGAGAGGCTCCCACGGAATCGTCCTTCTTTTCCTTTCAGACGCTGGGACAATGTTTTGAGCGGTCTTCCACTCCGATGTCTTGCTGGCGGTATGCCAGAGACGCTGTTATCCATGAAGGTGGTCACATGGTACTGTAAGAGTTCCCAGAGATCCTCAATGATTAACTGTGGCGCGCCGGCTTCCTTGTTTTCCTGAAATCTCTGGTTTATACGGATAATGTCAACGAGCTTGTGTGTCAGGTCGTCCTCACTCCGCTGCCCGGTCTGCAGCGTGATCGAGGGGCGCACCGTGACAGGTGGTACCGGCAGCACCGTCATGATCATCCACTCAGGACGTGCGTTTGCCGGATCCATGCCAAAAATAGTGAGATCTTCATCAGGGATGTGCTCGAACCAGTCCCTGATATCGCTTGGAAGAAGCTTGTTTTCGTCTTCGTAATAAGTGGTTGGTTTTTCATAAATGACTTTTATCTGGTGTTCACCGCAGTATGGGCACACATCAGTCTTTACAGCCTCGGCAAAGACGCGTTCAACCACTGAATCGATGGGCTGCCCCCTACCCCGCAAAACCCCGATCTGCTCAAGGTGTTCTTTCTTTGCCACGGGTTCGAGCAGTAGCCTGCTGCAACTTCGGCATGTGCCTCGCAGGATGTTTCGTATCTGCTTGGCAAATCCAACATGTATGCATGGCGCTACCAGTTCTATGTGTCCAAAATGACCCGGACACTCACCAGCCCTGCCGCTGCAGGTCTTGCATCGTAATCCGGGATCGATTACTCCAAGCTTGGGGTCCATAAGCCCCATATCGATTGGAAATCCATCTTCATCATAAGTATCGGCTGTGATGATCCTGGTGACACTCATGTTCCGATATTCCAGTGGAGAAATCAAACCGAATTTTATCCTTGCGATTCGCTTTGGAGCACTCAATTGTTTCATTGCTAACTGTCTGGTTGTTTTTGGGATAAAGGTTTTGTTGTATCCACTCCAAAAGGTATGGTGAAAATCATCTTAAGTCTTTCCGAAAGACCTGCATAAAAACGATTTTTTCATAAAAGATCGAGTGGAAACTGCCCTTCGGACGGGGCTGGTGATATACTCTTTCGTAAAAGAAAATGGTGCGTAGAGTGACTGGACGCTATAATATATACCATAAAAAATGCGCGGAAACACCATAGTTGCAGCACCATGTTTATAAGAAACAACGTAGAGGTATAACTGGTTCGCCTATATTCGCTTTACACTGAAATGCGGAATCCCTTTGTCCGCGGTATAAACATGATGGAATGGCATGAAACTGATGAACTTGAATCGAATTTTCTTTCTGCGGGATTGAGAGTTTATGTTATTGGGCATAAAAACGGGAGATTTAAGGGTAGATGGAATGGCATCTGGAATCTGCCGCTGAAAATCGCGGACAGCGTAAACTTTGGGTTGATTGTGGATGGCGAGGCTGAAATTAACTGGCTGCCGGATTTTTGCAAGGAGTTCGTCTTCAGTGGCGGTGTTGAAAGAACGTTTAAGATTGGAGATTTATCCATTAACCAGTCAGTTTTTGTCCCAGAACTGAAACAGGGGGTTTGCTGGAGATTCAGGATCAAAAACACGGAAGATACAGGAGCAAAACTCAAATTTATCGCAAATCCGGTCACAAACCTTGAGTGGGCACTGAAACAGACCGGTGATGCATGGAAGGAGCGGAAATATCTTGTGACGTATGATCCGCGCAGAAAAATGGTTCTTGTACGACATCATAAACGCCCGAACTGGTTGATGCTCTTTCGCTCAAGTATTGAGCCTAAGTATGTTTGCTTCGATGTTGATAATCTGGCTGCATGTAAACTGGAAAACAGGTTTCCGGGTCCGTCAGAACACTGCATGGGCGGCACACTCATGGCTTATGAGATCTCGGTTGATGCAGGGGACACCATTGAGATCAGGTTCGCACTGGCGGGTGGCGATGCGACCTATCACCGGTTAATTGATGAATCCGAGGAATTAATTGATTCATCAGAAGAATTGTTTGTAGAGACAAAAAATTCATACACCAATTATATCCAGAGAATGTTGACCATTGAATCTGGAATTAAAGAGATAGATGATGCTTTTATTCGATCTAAGATTGGAATATTGCTGTTGAAGCACTATCAGCATGGTTACGGTCTTGGGTTTATGGCGGGACTGCCGCACTTCCCAACATATTTTGGGCGGGACATCGCATGGACCGTGTTTGGCAGTAATTGCATCGGGGACTTTCTATCGTCTCAGTGTGCACTTGCGCTGCTTGCACGGTTCCAGGCAAAGGCGGATGGTGATGATGCAGTCAGGGTTCCGTTCTACAGGGGTGAGATTCCACATGAAACCCGAATGGACGGATCAATCTATTATTACAGTGTCGATGCAACCCCGCTCTTTGTGGTTGCGCTGCATGATTATTATCGGTGGTCTGGCGATAAAATTTTTGTGCGGCACCTGTATGATGACATGATACGAGCACTTGACTGGTGCATGAAAGCTGACCGTGACGGCGACGGTTTGATCGAGCACGGTCCCGAAGGTTTTCTTAATGATGTGCAGTGGATGGACTCTTATTTCAGGGGTAAGTCCGGGGTTGAGGTTCAGGCGATATTCAGCCGCGCATTCAGGTGTGGAGCCGAGATCGTGCAGGAGTTTGGCGACGTTAAACTTGCAGAGACGTATATGACACGACACCTTGAGCTTAAAACGCTCATCACCGAACGATACTGGGACGAGGCGCAAGGGTTCCTGTACGACACGATACAGCCGGATGGCACCCTGAAAAAGGATATGACTGTAAACGCAGTTCTCCCGGTCTTCTTTGATCTTGTTGAACCTGATAAGGCGGACAGGATCCTTGCATGGATGGAAAGCGACGAGTTCACGACGTCATGGGGCGTCAGGACTCGTGCAAAGAGCGATCCTGAGTATGATGGGAACAGCTACCAGAAAGGCGGTGTCTGGCCATTTGTTACGGGCTGGGTTGCGTATTCCGAGTTTGCGCGGGGAAATTTCAAGGAAGGATTCCTTAAGACATATCAGATGACCGAGATGCAGCGTTTCTCCAGGCTGTACTTCAAGGAGGTCATGTCAGGAGATGTGCCACCTGAACCGTCCGCATTAGCGGATCCTGCCGGCTGTTTCATCCAGGCGTGGTCTGCAACAATCTATCTGTACGCGATCGTCCGTGGAATGCTTGGAATAGAACCCCGCGCCCCTGAAAACATCAGAATCTGCCCGTACATCACCGCTGACTGGGACATATCAATTAAGCGGCTTGCTGTTGGGGAGAGCTTGCTCTCGTTTGAGTTCAGCAGGTGTGCTGCTGAGGTGACCGCGACCATACGAAATGAGGGTGATTCTATCGATGTGGACTTTGGCTTTGTTGTTCCGGTGATTGCGTACAGTCCGTCTGCAACCATTAACGGCGTAGAGGTTGACGTGACCGGGGAGATCATCAAAGGGAAGTACACAAGGGTAATGACAAGATTTACAGTGGGTAAAGAAGACCTGCTTGACAAAAGAGAATTGAAAAAAGTCGTGTTTGATCTTGGTGACCTCAAATGAAGATCTTTATTGTTTCATCTGCGGAAAAAGCGATAGACTCTAAAAAATACGGCGGTACCGAACTTGTTGTGGGCGATCTGGCAGTGGCGCTCTCCGGATTCGATGAGGTTGAGGAGGTTGCTGTTGCATGTTGTAAAGGCTCAAAACTCCCTCAAAACCCAAAATTACGGGTCATAGAGACTGTTGAAGAATCATCTGATGTGCACCACGATTGGGTTGCGAAGGAGGAGACTGCATACAACATCGCTGAAAAACATTTCAAGGATTATGATGTCATTATCGACAATACCATATCCGGAGTAACTTATGATTATGAGATCGCGCATCCTGATGCAAAGGTCTGCCACGTGTTCCATGGAATCTGCAGCTGGAAGCGGGTCCCGCACATACGGGGCGACCCATACTTTATAGCGGCTTCACGGGCGCAGGCGATGAACATCTCAAACCGGATGATGCGACCATGCAGGTGTATTCCGCACGGCATAAACACCGATCTTTACCAGTTTAAAGCTGTGAAAGGAGAACGTTACCTATCCACCAACCGGATATGCAGCGAGAAAGGGGTCCTTGAGTTTATTCAGCTGATGGAAGATTCAAATGTCTCCGGAGATATCTGCGGCGAAGATCGTTTCGTTATTAGTCAGGAGTATGTTGCAGAGGTGAAATCCCGGTGTGAAGGTTCTCAGGTGCAGTATCATGGCACCGTGTCTTTTGAGGATAAGATAAGGCTTTACCAGAACGCAAAGGCGTTGGTCTCACTTCCAATGTTCCCGTTCATGGAGATATTTGGTCTGCACGCATCAGAGGCAATGTGCTGCGGAACGCCGGTGATTGCGCTCCGAAGCGGGGGGTTAACCGACCAGATACAGGATGGCGTGACCGGTTTTCTATGTGATAGCCTTGGTGAGATGCGCGAGATCATAGTCACCGATAAAGTCTCTGATATTGATCCGTATGAGTGTAGAAAACGTGTTGAAGAACGTTTTTCAAGGGAAATTATGGCTAAGAACTACCTGAAATACCTACAAGAGATTATTAGTGAGTGACATAATAATTACTCCGGTATGCTAACTGGTCTTCTGATCGGGATCAGCTAACCTCAACTGAACACACAATGTAAAAAACCAACCCATCCTATGTGTGTGTGTGTGTGTTTATAGGTGCAGCCGGAACTGCTGCACCTGAGCCATCGTTCTTGCAATCAATTGCCTAATTCCGTGTCCAGGATTTTTGTCACCTGGTCCTTGTTTTGTATGCTGGTTGTGGCTGCTGCGACCTTTCCATTCTTAAAATACACTGTGAACGGCAGTCCCATGAACAATGCACAGTCAGGCAAATTTTTGATGATGCCTGCCGCGGGAATATCAAAATCCTGATCATAAAATGCGATATGCGGGTATTCAGGTTCCAGTTCCTCCATAATGCTATAGACCGGGAGACACATCGGCCCCATTCTACCACAGCAAATCATGACCTTTTCATTGTTTTCCACAACTTCCCTGACTTCTTGTTCCGTTTCCAGATGTTTCAGATTTGTATATAGCATCTCAGTATCTCCTCTAAGAATATCGGTGTTTTCACAATGTGACTTCCTCCCCGCTACAAGTCGCGGGGCCTCCTGCTTCACGGGGTGCCCAACGGCGCATCTCCACAGGCTTAAATTCCACACAGTCCGTGCGTACATACGGTTTCGCAAATATCTCGCCAGCACTTTCAGCCTTGCGAGATAAATTATGCTTGACACACGGGTAGTTAAAAGCTTTGGTGCGGCATTCATCCCCGTTACAAGTAGCGGCGGGGTCTTCTGCCGCGGAGACTATAAAACCAACCACCCCCGGACAAATCGTAACTACTCAGGTACCTACAACCACTATCAGGGGACTTCGCTATGCAGAAACTACCCCGGATGTGGCGGATACTATAACCAAACCGGGAATTTAACCGTAGAGTGCGCAGAGGGACGCGGAGGGGAAATAAATGGTTAAATACTCTCTCGTTCCTCTGCGCCCTCCGCGTGTGACAAGAAGCTGCATCACTGATTGCCTAACCGGCTACCCCTTCCATTCGGGATAATCCTACCGCAGAATGCGTGGATGGTAACGCCCACGCAGTAAGCCTGCGGAACAACGTGGAAAATCAGAAAGTCCGATTCGGATCAACTGCCAGGATAAAAAAACACTATGAAGAGTGTAATGCGAACCATTGAAAGAGTCGTAACGCAGGATCGGGCGAAAACGGACTGTTACGCTTAGACCAAAAGGTACGAAACCAGACTATAACGACTGCGGAGGCGTTGTAGGGAATGGGCAGATGGTTTCCGGCTTACAGATGGCTTCTAAGGCGTTTGTATTTATCTGTGATGCAGAACTTCGTAAGCCCAATATGCTCCTGGAACAGCTGGGTAGTGACCCCGTAAGGGCAAACGATGGCATAGTGGGTATAGGAATCGGTAAAAAGCGAATGGCAGCTTGTAATGAGCTGTATAGGGGTTCAAAATTTGCCCTAACCC
>RXIK01000074.1 GCA_004211975.1 Methanosarcinales archaeon
TGGAGCTGCGTGGCATGGCAAGAGAACTGGAAGTCCCGCAAACGACAATCGAGCAGGATTATGCGCAGAACTGGTTGTTAAGATACCTCGCCCCCATAAACATGGCTCTCAAAGAGGAGACTGGTATAAAAAAAGGTATATATCGGAAATTACAGGTTTTCTGACGATCTTGATTTCACTCTTCTTGAGAAAGTGGGCAGAGCCCGGTTAAACAAGCTGATAGAAAGAGCGGTTCTTGGAGCGAAGGAAATAAGCGGCATCAACTATACTGAAGAGGTTTCAATCCATGAGAACATCAATGGTTTTGTGGCGAATGTCTATTTCCGGATTCTGCGGAGTACTGGAAACCCGATAAAAATAAAACTGAACATGGCAGCACCCGAAAAACAGGAGATTTTATTGCCTCTGGAGACAAAAGAAATAATTCATCTGTATTCTGATGATTTCCATGCTCGGATACAGGCGTATTCATTGGAAGAGATCATGGCTGAGAAGATGAGGGCTCTTTTTGAGAGAACACGACCGAGGGACCTGTATGATGTGCGGCGTCTCCATAACGAGGTCGATTACGTAAAAGTATTAAATATATTATATGAAAAGTGCAGGGTTAAAGATGTGGAGATCGACGTTCGTTTTCTTGAGGACAGAAGAGATGATTTCGCGAGTGCATGGACAAACTCGCTCCAGCACCAGATCAAGATGCTGCCCAATTTCGATGATGTGTTACACGAGGTTAAGCGGCAGATAACCGGGTTATTGTGAATAAATTGATCCTGCCCCGAGCATATATGACGCCCACGAAGCCAAAAGCAGGAGCTGCCCGGTTCCACGACGATCTTCACGATTTGCATGGGATGTCTTGCAGTCGCTTACGCGATGATGCGGCACAAAGTGTGAACGGTGGCAAACGAAGGGGTGTGGAATCCCTTCGCTGGTTTTTATTTGGCGTTAGTCCCGGACATTTTGCCGCATATTCCGCACTCCTATCTGATCATCTACTGTATTTTTCCAGGTGGATGCGGACACACGCGAAATCAGAGTATTCGGCAAAAACACCCATGTTTTAGACAGTGCCAGATCAAACAAACTCCCCAACCGCCATATCGCGCGACCGCGGCTGGACGATACCCGGCTTTGAGGCGCATCTTGCACCCCGGAACCTGGGGCAGGATCACATAATGGGGTCCGGATTTTGTGAGCACTGCAGGGAGCCGTAAGCGGGGCGGCAAAAACAGGGAAATCGCGATACGCCACTTGTGACAAGGTGGCTGACGCTGTATGCATCCCTGTTCCGGTTCAGCTACCCTGGGTATGCTGACCCGGTGGCTGTCGGATGACGTCTGAACAGGGGGCGATGGGGATTGGATAGGCTTAAGTGTCATGGCTGATATTGACCATAACTGTATGAAACGATGTGATTCTCGGGAGATGTGTATGGCATCGTTATTGGTGTACCCCAGTAAACTTGCCGAAGCATACGGCGGGATCAACGTGGTGGAATTGCTATGTTCAGTTATTGGGCTTAAGTGTGGGGTTTGGTGACCGCAGGGTTATTAGATATGATAAAATTAAATTCTGTAATTGCAATCCTCCTGATTGCATTGGTATTTACTGGAATTAGCGCAGTTTCTACTTGCTCTGCTGAGGAGATTATAAAAAATGAAATATATAATTACTCTAATAATGAACATTTTACACAAAATGTATTAATCAATTTACAAGTTGATGCAGAATATACAGGAGAACATCTATTTAAGGTTTTAGAGGAATTTGAAAGAAGGGGATATACCACAACAATCTACGTAACTGGTACTTTTGTAAACAATAATGGATCGACTATTCAACAAATTTATGAGAATGGTCATGAAATAGCTTTTCATGGGTGGATAACTCAAGAACAACTTGAAACAATGGATTATACTACACAAAAAGAGAGATTAAACAGTGCAAAAAATCTTGTAGAAGCAAACTCTGGGCATGTTGTTGGTTTCAGACCACAATATTTTAGCCAGAATGGAGAAACGTATGTTATTTTAGATTCTTTAAATATTTCATATAATTGTGGTTTTATTTCAGATTTGAAATATATTTCTGGACATGAAAACGACACAAAGCCTTATTTGGTAACTGATCATAACTTTTATGCAGTTCCTGTAAGTTCATATAGAACATTAGAAAAAACTATTTATTTATGTGATGCATCAGCTTCAAAAAAATATAAATTAAATGGAACTGAATGGTATTCTATTTTAAAAAGCGAGTTTGATGAATGTACAGAAAACGAGGATCCAATGATTGTAGTATTGCATCCTTGGATCACTGGAAATGAAACTACGGGATATTGGCAAGCTTTTACTCAATTTTTAAATTATACTGAAGATAAGAACACAAGTATCGTCACAACGAAGGAACTTGTAGATTATTATATTGGGAAACCAATACCAACCATACAACATGAAACTCCTGAATCTCCGGCATTTGAAGCAATTTATGCAATAATATGTATTTTATTTTATATTTATATTGTAAGAAAAGGAAAGTGAAATATACTTATTCATGAGCATCGGTGCTGATGTCCCGTTTTTAAAAACGGGGTCGCCGACTGTTATAAATCCCATAGATTTATAAATTGAAATAAATATATGAATTAAATAAAATATTGCGATAGCCAATTAAAAGATCATCGAAATACATTAAAAGTGAAAGGGCACGCTTTGTTTATTTTTGGTTAAAAGAACACGGAGGCGATGAATCGGAAGTTTGTAGGCGGTTCGGCATCACTCCAGCCTCTTTCAATTTAATAAAGGACAAATACGCGATTTATTGGTATGGTTTCTGCAGGATGTATTTTATTATTGATATATATTATTTTAATTAGTTCTTTAACATCTTTCTATACAGGGCTTATCGTTTTATTAATAACTATGGCGATTTTTGTTTGGATGTGTATACCGTTTTATCGAACATTAAAAAATGAACTGCAGTAAATATTAAAAAATTTTATTTTTTATAATAGTACCATTATTGATACTTTCAAGTGTTTTTATTGTATTTAAGGCCCGTTTAGCGGTTGCCTGAACGTATATATCTCTGTCACCCGAAGCCTTAATAAGGGATTCACTCACTCTGTTATCTCCAATTTCCCCTATAACATCTGCTGCTATCTCGCGTACGTCACGGTCTTCACCTCTATCCCCTAAAACTTGAATAAGCGGTTCAACTGCTGGTTTGCCTATTGCATGAGGAGTGTCAACCACCTCATATCGAACATCCAAACTTTTCAGACCCCTAATGAGTGGTTTTACTGCACATTCTCCTAAACTCGCCAATTCCGCCCACTCTTTTCTTGCAAATAAGTAGTAAGCTTTCTCAATATTATTTATGGGATCCCAACCTATACAATCAAGAGCCGTTGCTGCGCACCCCCACACATCACTGTCTTCGTCGTCTAAAACTTGAATAAGTTATTCAATCGCCATTTCATCTCAATTCTACCAAGTGCTTTTGCTGCTTCTACTCGTGTATTCAAATCTATTTTATTTTTTAAGGCCTTTATCAGGCATTTGACATCTTTCTGTGCCTTCATTTCTTTGACATTTGGTATAAATAAATCCAATATGTTCATTTTTGCACCTATTAAAATTTCACGTGTTAAACAAACTCCCCCAGCCTCTGTATCGCTTGGTATCTCTCCTTCTCCTTGATCTCCGCACCTTCGAGTGCATCTTGCAGCACGTCGATTGTCTGGTCGTACGTGTCTCGGTCCACGGGGTATGGGTATCCGTCTTTTCCTCCGTGTGCAAACGAGTATGTTGCGGGGTCTTGCCAGCTTGGCTCGGTTCCGAAGATGAGATCGGAGACAAGCGCAAGTGCCCGTACTTTCTGCGGACCTATTCCTGTGAGTGATAGAAGTTCTTCGTAGCTTTCTGGCTGGAGTTCATACGCGTTTCGGAGTACTTTCCAGCCTTGTTTCCCGAGGTCACAGTCGAGAACCGGGTGGTGTGCTGGCATCGTGAGCGACGGAGCGGGCGGCGTGACAAGTGACGGGGTACGTGACACCCCATCAAAATCGAAGAGCGTCGTCTGGTTTTTATCCGACCTGAAATACCGCATTAGATGATCGGGATCGTCCTTCACGAGATCGAGACTTGTCTTCCGTGTCTCTTCGCTCACCCCTGCGGTCATGTCCAGCACCTCACCCTCTGCACCCACTTGGTCGCAGCAGATCCCGAGGTGTGGCTCGCAGACGAACCGCTCGACGTCTGATGACAGCCAGTGGTATCGCCTGGCGTAGTGGTCCTCTTTGTTCATGCCTTGTTGCACCACTGCCCAGTCGCCTTTCTCTGTCCAGATGAAGCAGTGGTGGTATAACTGGTATCCGTCCTGTACGCATGTGTTATCGACTTTTGCAGACATTTTGCTCGAGTACACAAGTTCATCTACCGTGTTTCCGGAGAGTGAGAACGCATCTGACTCTGATATCGCCATGATCTCATCAGGTGTTTTTCGTGATGTTCTGCCTTTTCCGCCTGCCACTGCGATTCCCATCTCCGCAGGATTGATCGCAACTTTTAGTGCGCCGCAGGTTGTGGTTGTTGTTCCTGATGAGTGCCAGTCGAATCCGAGCACGCATGAGAACGCCTGGAACCAGTGTGGATCAGCGATTCTGTGCAGGAACTCCTTGGTCCCGTACTCGTAGATGATGATCTTTGTGATCTCACGTGACAGCTTAACCATCCTCTGAAACAGCCATCTTGGCGCACGTCCGCCGTGTAGCGGCAGGTTCACGGTGCCGGTTTTCATCGGCGGGCTCTCATCTGGTGGGTGCTGTAATTGAAGGCAACCATCCCGATGACCATGCATATTGCAAGCATGGACGCGATCTTGTCAACGCCAGTTTCTGTTCCGTGAGCCAGCAGGTAGATCACACCGCCACAGATCAGTACCATGACCAGTGACACCGTCGCCGCCGCGATGCCCCCGCCAACCATCGCCCCGATTCGGTCTGCACCCCGTTCCTCAAAGAAGACCGAGCCTGTCACGAAGACGATTGCAAACACTATCAGCAACATTGGCAGTGGAACCGGATTTCCACCTTTTGCAAAGAGGCTGATCACGCCAAAAGTAGCTGAAACCATCCCGAGCGCGATCACGACCGATATCCCGAGCGCTTTTGCGAACTTATTATCCATCCCTGGTATTCTACTCATCTTGTTCATGTGAAGTATGCACCTTCCAACAATCTGTTTATATCTCCATCTCTGTCACGGACAGTTACCTTTTTTGGTATGCCGCGAAACATAATCGTAAGTCTGCCGTTGTTCCATTCATGCCCAACAACATCGTTCCATTCGACAAAACACACCTCAATATCTATTCCTTTCTCATAGATTTCATGTTTTCTCATAGAATTACCAAGAAACGCACCGCCCTGTTTTTCCAGTGGTGCGTGCTATAAGCTAACCACCCATGTACCGCGGAGTTGTGTATATCCTCGTAATTGGGTCGAAAACAGTCTTGAAACCTTTGCGTTCTTGCGCGGTGGTAAATCACTTGATTTTCATATCGTGTCTCTTTTGCGATAAACCACCTGGTCCATGTACTCGATAATGCGTATCCTGTGGTACGGGATGCTGGTGCCATCCTCTGTCTCAAAGAACGAATGCCCGAAGCGCACGATCGCTGACCCTGTGATTATCCGCGTGTCGCCTGGTGCACCGCGGTGCAGGTAATAGACCGTGCATTCGCGCAGGGGGCAGCCGCGCCACTTGATCTCGTTTAAGATCTCTCTGGGGCGTTTTGACCTGAACATTGTATCTTGTATTATGAGCTCACTGATAACAAATTGTGCGGCTGTTATGCCCACATATTTTAAGTAGCAGGGGTTCTAACCAGATCATAATGTTGCCGCAATGCCAATTTACAACTACCAGAGATGTGGTATGAGATGGACGTACTTGCTGATGTCGGAGGAAAGCCCGGTCATGATTGCATGGGCTTTTGCAGGTACTGCTACTTCAAAGGAGTCGGGGAGATCGAGCCGTTCGGCTGTAAAAATTGCTTTCCGTTCCAGAAAGGCTGTGAATACTGTACAAACGCGGTGAGAGAAGAATATTATGGGTTTAAGCCATTTCAAGTTGTTTTGAACGAGGTGAATCAAGCAATACGATTTTCTAATCAGGAAATTGACAAAATAACGATTAGTGGTGGGGGCGATGTCAGTTGCTATCCTGAGCTTCACAGGCTGGTTGACGCACTCGCTTCTTCGTATGGCGTACCGATCGATCTTGGATATACGAGTGGGAAAGGGTTTGAGAATGATGATGATGCGGAGTATTTCATAGAACGGGGTGTTAATGAGGTCTCGTTCACTGTTTTCTCAACTAACCCTGCACTCCGGAAGAAATATATGGGTGATAAAACGCCCGAAGCATCGCTTTCTGTGCTGCGCAGGTTTGCTGAATGCTGCACGGTGTATGCGGCGATTGTTCTGATCCCGGGCGTGAATGATGGGGATGAACTGCAGAAAACACTCTCAGACCTTGAGGATATGGGTGTTACGGGTGTGCTCATGATGAGATTTGCAAACAGCAGGGAAGAAGGCATGATTCTTGGGAATGCCCCGATCATGGATGTTGCAACGCACACGGTCGATGAGTTTCTGGAGATTGTGCGCAAGGTAGCAGATGATTACTCGTTCAGGGTTACTGGCACGCCACTTGAGGATCCGCTTATTGGCTCGCCGTTTGCAATCAGGAATGATTCAGGCGCACTCGCAGAACTGCCGCAGATCACGAAAGAAGCAACCGTGCTGACAAGCCGCGTCGCTGCGCCACGTCTTGCAAAGGTCCTGCAACATGCGAACGATTATGTAAACGTGGTTGGTGTTGGCAAGGATATTGGCTGCCTGATCACGATTGAGGACATCATGGCGCTTGATCTGGCTGAGGTTAAGGAGACGGTGTTAATTCCCGGGCGTGCATTTGTCCATGATCCCGAGATTAAGACCGCGCTCTCTGGCGACGGCGTTGACCGGCTTGTGCGCAGGGGTCCTGACCGGCTGACTGTTGATGGTGAGATGAGCATCAGCATGACTCGAGATGAGGTTATACGGTTTGAGGTGTCTGCATTCACCGATCTTATTGATCACATCAATGCAGTCGGGCTCCCTCCGGATCAACCAAAAACATAATAACTGATCCAAATGATGTAACCGTGAAACGAAAGGTGATATATAATGAAGAGTTATCTCGTCGTATGGTTTAGCAGCGAGGGCGGCACACCGTCCGAAGTGAATGATCGACTGACGGCTATGGGATTCAAAGCGATGCAGGGTGCCTTTGATTATGTGTATGATTGGGGCTCAAATGCAAGCCTTGATGACATTCTGCAGATTGGAGATCGGGTTCAGTTGACCTTGAAGGGACTTGATGTTACGTACAAGATAGAGACTGTTGGTGGCAATTAAGCTGCGCTATGACGCTCATCTGTCTGCCAGAGACCCCCTGATCGACTTGTGTTAATGTTAGTTATCGTGGGTGATGGTGGCAGACAGTTTCATAATTTCCCGCAGTTCAGACACCTTGTTTTACAGATGTCAGACTCAATATCCTCAATCTCAAAAACAAACCGTTCTGCAATAGTTTTTCCAATATCCTTCCACTGATCCGGGTTAATTTCAAGTTCATGTAACCCGGTTGCGTTTGCTTCCGGCGGAGTCCCTATACCGGTTATATTGATTCCACAATGAATTTTTTCAGAGGATATTCCTGCAGTTGCTATGCTCACGGTGAGTTTTTTCCCACCTACGAATATATCATCACCATTTCTCTCAGAAAACACATCACAGTTCCTTAAAACGTCCTGTATGCATACGATCAGCATTCGCTGAAGATAATATGCCTGCCGGATGCCTGCTGGAGACGCGAATCGTTCAACAATGAAATGGATTAGATCGCTGCCTTCAATCGCCTTGTTGTTTTTCTCGTCCTCAACGTCCTTTATGTCACTAACAGCCATCGCTCCGCGGAATACAATGATGGAGTCGCCGCGTACATCCAGATATTCGTATGCCCAGAGCGGGTTGATCTGCGAGCCGTCGTACAATATGGGCGCGTCTATAACGGCGAGCCTCATAGAATTCATGGAGTTGGCCGGGTTCAGGGTGTTCATGACCGTAGTCTTCGCCCGGTAAGATTAATATGTGTTGAGGTCGTTTTTATATATAGGAGTGGTGTTATATGGGTGCATTGGAATCAGTGGAACATAACCTGCATCATGCAATAGAAGCGGATCAGCGCATAGGTGACAATATCAAGCGAGTCATGGGGGATAAAGAGGACGCAGCATTACTCTGGAGTCAATGCGAGCAACAACTCGCCGACAAGCAAGCATATCGTGATCAGATAATGGCCATGGCCCTGGATGCGGAGTCTGCCCTCAACGACGCGAGAGCGGAATACAAGAACGTGGTAGGTATGTGCAGTCGGTTTGAGAACGATTTAAAGAACCTACAATCCGAGATTAAGCAAATAAATGAACCCCTGAAGGATATATCTAATAAAAAAGATAATGGAATGGGTGTTTTGGGCAGATTGGACGAGGATCTGGATAAATCAGTAGTGGAAGATGGAAAAACAATCGAACATGATGAACAATATGTAACCGGCAGGATTAAACAACTCAAATCCGACCTTAAGCAAATAGAATCGAGTGCAGGGAGGGAGAGCGAAAAGGAACACGCCATACAAAAGCAGGAACAACTGATCAAGCAGCGACTGGAGACTCTTGATATAAAATTGTCGAAGCTGGATCGCGCGAAAAGTGAAATAACTGATGCAAAACGGTCATTAAAAGCGATGGGCACAGCATGTGAACTGATCGAAGAGGACACTGTACCAAGAGACGTTCAGCTCAAGCTTGTTGAAGCGGGATCCAATCTGAAATTGGCGAAGGCTGATAAAAACAAAATAAAATCAGAGGTCCGCAAAATAAGCAGCACATTGTTGCTTGCAAGAGGGGGAAAACGCCGCACTCTAAAGAGGAATCTTGAAATTAAAAAATCCGATCTTAAAGGAGCAGAAGTCGCAGTAGAAAAGGTGAAAAGCGAGCTTAACGCGGCAAAAATAGATAAAAAAAGAGAACCCGCCCGTATACGTGCTGCAAACAAGGAACTTAATAGGATAAAGGAGAAAAAAACGGAGTTAGCGGTGAATTTGAGCGAAAAGAAGAAACAAACAAAGATTGCCGAACGAGACGTTGAATCCGCGAACAAGGTGTTTAATGAAGCTAGAGCTGAACTTGGCGAAATTCGGCGTATTGCCGCCAATTCAAAAAACCTGGACACTGAACGGCACAAAATACTAAAAGATCTGGGACGGGCGAAAAAAAATCTCGAGCAGATCAAAACCCTGAAGAGCCAGATAGAACGGTCTGACAAGATGAGTTCACCAAGGAAAAACATGGCAGATCAGTTGAATGGCATCGAGGATGAGGAAAGGGAGTTAAAGACCAAACTGGGTTATTTAAAATCGGAAGAAGATTCGATACTCCACAATCTTGAGGAAACAAGAAAAGAACTGGCAGAACGGGAGAAAGACGTGATGGAAAAGGAGAATTTCCTCACGAAGGAACGATCAGACCTCCAAAACGCGGAAGAATCAGTTAAACTTGGGGAGGGCGGTCTAAAATCCGCTGTTGGTGAAGTAAAAACAATGGACAATAAGATATCACATGTGATATCACGTGTTCTTGCCACAAAATCAGAACTTGCGACAACCGTGGAGGGATTCGAGCGAGCTTTAATGCAAGAACTTGGAGTCGCGCAGAACACTGCAAAAGAGCTTGAGCAACTGACACGCGAGCTTGAAGAATCAAACCAGCATGAACTTGAGTTGGTGAGAAGTGAGCTTGAAACATCGCAGAATGCTGCAAATGAACTTGAGGAGTTGAAGCAGAGCGAAATCGAGTTGATGAGAGCTGAGTTGTCTCAAACGTCTGGTGAAGATCTTGAACGGTTAACACGCGAGCTTGAGGAGTCGCAGAATGCAATTAGGGAACTTGAAGAATCAAAGCAGCATGAAATCGAATTGATGAGGGCTGAACTTTCGCAAACATCCGCTGGAGACTTTGAGCAATTGACACGCAAGCTTGAAACCGCGCAAAACGAAATTATCGGTCTGAAATCAATGCAAGACCCTTTATTGTCAGAACTGGAAACCGTCCGCAAGGATCTCAGCGATGCAACCATGGAAATCGCCAGATTGCAGGAAACGCAGGGTGTGGAAGCGACCGTGCAGAGTGCTGTTGGTGATCAGGACACTAAAAAGCTTCTGGTCGTTCTGGATGGGTTGCTTGAGCATCTTTCACCTGATTTGATCGATAAGTTTGCGAATTCGGACAATTATGTCCTGTATGAAAAGGTTCTTGATGGGTATGGCGTCTAATACGGCGAGGGGTTATGGGACTTCGAGATAAAGCGGGTGAAGCCAATGATAAATCTGTGCCAATAGTAGCGCCTGGACGGGGGCTTCGCGCTGCGGCAGGCAGGACTCGGTCTGGCGTTCGGGACAGGTTAAAGCCTGAGAAACCGGAGTTACCGGTTGATACGGAAACGCTTGATGAGTATGAAGCTGAAGCTCTTTTGGCAGGACCGATGCCGGCAGGAAATGCTGAACCGGAGGTGCTAAAGCCAGCACCGACGATCGCACTTCCTACACTTTCTGCAGATCAACTTTCAGGGGTGTTTGGACTGGGAACAGGAGCTGAGGGTGCCGAAATTGAAGAAAAAGTTGAGGAACATAAGTTAAGAATTCTTTCTGCGGTACATGAGCTTGGTAAACCTGGTGTTGAGGGTGGAACAACAGATTCGGCATTCGATAAATTTATTAAGCAGTTCTATCAGCGGTTGCGTTTGTTTATGATGGTCCCGTTCGTAGTGTTTGGCGACCGCATCAAAGCGCATTCTGAGAAGTACCAGAACCTACACATTAAGCTTCAACAGGCACGTATGCCAATATCTTATGAAATGTATATATCAAATTCAATATTCTATTCGGTGACAGCAGGAATCATCGGGGCACTTATCGGGCTGATATTTTCTTTCATCATCATTACAGTCATAGGACTACCTGAACAGATCACAAAACTGACATTCAGCGAATCAACAGCATGGTTACTTGATTACAAGTGGCTATTCCTCTCGCTGTTCATCATAGTCTTTCTCAGCGTCGTACTCGGCGGAATCGTCTATGTCCTGTTCCTACTATACCCCTCATTCAAAGCGGGCGAGCGCAAGACCTCGATCAACCAGAACCTCCCGTACGCAGTCACATTCATGTACGCACTCTCAAACGGCGGCATGAACATCATCGAGATATTCAAATCACTTGCAAAATGCGAAAATACGTACGGCGAGGTCGCGAAAGAAGTTGACATGATCGTTCGGGACATGGAATATTTCGGGCACGACCTCCGCATAGCCCTCCAAAACGCCTCTGAAATGACCGTATCCAGCAAATTTCAGGACCTGACACACAATCTGCTCTCAGTCATTGACAGTGGCGGCGATATTCCCCGATACTTCAAGGAAAAATCAGATCAATACCTTAAAGATGCCATAATAGATCAGAAAGGTTATCTTGAGACGCTTGCTCTGATCGCAGAGTCTTATGTGACTGCTTTTGTGGCAGGCCCCCTTTTTATTATCATAATGGGTGTGATGATGGTGCTGATGGGCTCGGGAAACGACATGATGCTGTACGCGATCATTTACGCTGTGATCCCAATTGGCTCGGTTATGTTTGTGGTCATGATCAATATGTTATCACCAGCAGCTGGCGGCGTCCCTGCACTTCTCGCCACACGAATCAACTTAGACCGCAACGTTGTTATGCCGCCTGAACTTGCCAGCCTGAAGCTCAACAAGAACTCAGCCAATAGCCCTGAGACAAACCGGCTGGAAGCGCTGAAACAGAGATGGGCACGGTTCATAAAATCCAGAAAAACGCTTGCGTTGAAACAGGTGCTTCGTAACCCGCTGAAATCGGTGAAGATGCAGCCAAAAAACATATTACTCGTAAGCGTCCCGCTCGCGCTGTTATTCTTTGTTATTGCGTTTTTAATCCATCAAAACGAACTGTTAGACCTCGATCTTATCATAAACTTTCTGGATGATCACCTCGTGTATTCGTTCTACATAGCAATTATTCCGCTCGCAATCTTCCACGAAGCAAAAAGCATGCGTGAAAGTAAACTCCAGAAGCAGATACCGAGTTTCCTGAGCAAACTTGCAAGCACAAACGAGACCGGCATGACCATGCGGGATTCAATCAAACTGATGTCCAAATCAGACATCGGCACGCTCAGCAAGCAGATCAAGCTGATCTGGAAAGATATCAACTGGGGCATGGATGTCAACGACTCACTGGTGCGATTTGCAAACCGTATCAGGACACATGTAGTGTCAAGATCGATCACGCTGATCACCCGGGCGAACGAATCAAGCGGAGACCTCGGGGAGGTGCTCGAAGTGGCTGCGCGGGATGCGGATACCGAGCAGACGCTCAAGCGAGAACGAGTGATGAACATGATGATCTATATCATAATCATATACATCTCATTCCTCGTCTTTGTCGGGGTTATCTACGTAATCTCAGCCACGTTCCTAACGCAGATGGCAGAAGCTGGCGAGCAAATGGCTGAATCCGGAGGCGACGCAGGATTTCTTGGTGCTTTTGACCTTAACGCCTACAAACGAATGTTCTTCCATGCATCGCTCCTCCAGGGACTCTGCTCCGGACTAATTGCAGGGGTGATGGGTGAAGGAAGCGTGCTATCAGGACTCAAACACTCCATAATCATGGTGACAGTCAGTCTGCTGGTCTTCAAACTGATGGTAGGCGGAGTTTAAGAACGTATTATCCCTTCTGACTATAGGGAATGGCTTTGTTAGTTAAGTAACCTGCATGACTGATAAGCATTAACGTCACCATGCTTGAACTCAGAACCGGGAACTCGGCGATCGTTTCTATGCCAACAAGTGTATCGCCAAGCGCCACGGCATAAGTAAGCACCAGAACCAGGGTGAAGTAAAACATTTGAATCTTGCCCAGATCAAGTTGTGTGGCATTACCAGTCTCTTCACCCTTAAACATGTTAGGGCTTGCCAGAAAATAACCTGTTGAAATTCGTGGCATTCGGCACATTCGTGAAATTCGTGATAAAATTGGCATAAAGGATCACGAATGGCACGAATGAACGAATCGCACGAATGTTCAGGGATGTAGCGTGCCATCAGCTAATTTTGCTACTTTATTTTTCGGTAAGCACTTAGAAAACCGGGCGTCTTTAGGTTTCTCGTTTACAACTACTTGACTTATGTTGCTAACCTCACCCTCCCCACCCTCCACCTTTTCGGTGGTTTTCTTTGTTTCCTCTGTTTCTGGCATCTGAGCTTTTTTGTTACTCCGGATGAGTGGCGATCCAACCAGCGAGGCGGTGCTGATGCCCATCAGCATCCATAGTTCTTTCGGAAGTGCGATGGCAAGTGGATCTTTTGCACCGAGCGTGATGTTTGATAGTGCCACAACAAGAAGTCCCGAAAGGACGATAACAGTCCAGAGAATCATCTGCAACCTCGAAAGACTCATCCTGTTACGCTCATCGATCAGCAACCCCGTCCACTCGCCTGTGGCGCCATGACCTGCTATTATTATAGAGAGCATCATGAGTACCACGACCAAAACCCATGCGTGTTGTCTGTGGGTAGGGAACGACTCGTAAAATTTTAGCTTCCCATCTTCCTTTTCGACGATGTAGCTCCGGTCCCCCTCGGTTATCCTCCATTCGCCATCATTTTTCGTGACTTCGGCACTTTTAGAAATCAGACAACTGTTGTTTCTGGATTCATTCGTCAATTCTTTCGAGATACTACCATTGTTCAAGTCACCTTCAAATTCTGCGCCCATGCTAAACTGATTCGTTATGGTGGGCAGTACCTGCAAAGGGACAATGAATATGGCTGCGACAATGACCAATAAGCTAACCGTATGCCATAAGGTCCATTGCTTTGGATTCGAATTATTAGCCATCACAGACCTCTTCTCGAATATATTGCAAGTCAACACCACCCTAATAAAGAGACTTTTTAATTTGTTCTGGTCGGTTGAACAACATGATGCCAATCCTGCAAACAGTGACATGATATGACTTCTGAAATCGGTGGAATCAGTGTTGATCTGTGGCAAATAAAACTTTTAGCCACAGATTAACACTGATTTCACAGATTAACGATATAAATGACTTTTCAGATCGATAGCGCTCAATTTTATCAGTTGTGCTTACACAAGACAACCCCTAATAAATGTGTTGTAAAATTATGTCCCGCTGAATGAAGAGGAATAATAGTTCAAAGATTAAACTCGGGACTTTTAATGAACATAAGCCAATGAGATGTGCCTTGATTGATGAGGTCACCCGAACACCTGTGAATAGCGACAAAAACAAATAGAGATCAAGGACACAACTAATGTTAACATGACCCTCTACGAACTCGGCGAGACCGCAATCGTGAATCGGATCGTAAAGCGGCTGAATATCGAATTTGATGACTGCGCTATCCTGAATCTCACAGATACCGAGTATCTGGTCACAACCACCGATATGTTCCACAGAGTGACCGATTTCCCTGTTGAGATGAGCACATGGCAGATCGGGTGGATGTGCGCCGCAGCAACACTCAGCGACATCGCCGCTATGGGCGCACGCCCGCAGGGCATGCTCGTGTCGATGGGGCTGCCTGACGTTAAGCCTGCATTCGTTGATTCGATGATTGAGGGGATGGATGCATGTGTGCGCAGGTGTGACACAGCCATCATCGGCGGAGACACTGACTCACATCAGGAACTAACAATCTGCGGAACAGCGCTCGGACGCGTGCCAAAACATAAAATCCTGCGCAGGAGCGGTGCAAACATAGGTGATCTGGTCTGCATCACCGGGTGCCCCGGTATGGCTGGGGCTGGCATGGCAGCACTCGGGAAAGGACTTACAGAACAGGAGATACAGGATTCAATATTGGTGAAAAAGTTTTTTGAGCCGATTCCCCGCATAAAAGAGGGGTTGCGGCTTGCGGAATCAGGTGCGGTCACTGCGATGATGGATAACAGCGACGGACTTGCACTATCACTGCATCAACTGGCAGATATCAACGGGTGTGGATTCAGGATATGTGCGGACCTGATTCCGGTGCTACCCGAGCCGGAGGGGTCACTGGATCATGATCCTGATCCGGATATGGCGCTGGCGCTGTACTCCGGTGGAGACTTCGAGTTGCTCTTCACAGTTAGGGCGAGCAGACTTGCCGATGTTAGGCGCGCATGTGAACTGACCGTGATTGGCGAGGCAACCTCAAACGGGGTATTTCTTGCAGAGGGCAAAGGGGAGGAGTGCACAACTAAAAAGATCGAACGGAGAGGTTATCGGTCACTGGTGCACTTAAGGTGACGCGGTTCGTAAGCTTGCTGAAACGATAGCTTTACAAAGCAGTGCGGCGACCATTCATGAAAAGGAGGCGATAAGATTGACTGACATAAAAGAAAAGGTTATACCTGTAATGGAGAAGATCCGACCGATGTTGCAGGCTGATGGCGGCGACATCGAACTGATCGACGTTAGTGACGAAGGCATCGTCAAGGTGAAGCTTGTTGGCGCATGCGCCGGCTGCGCCATGTCACAACAAACGCTGAAACTCGGTGTCGAGCGGATGCTGAAACACGAGATTCCGGAAGTTACCGCGGTTGAGCCCGTATGACCTCTAATGAACACGATGATTGTGGTGAGTGTGGGGACTTTGATGAGTACCGGGTAGCAAGGGTCCAGGACCGAGACGTTCCATGGGATCCTTCACAACTCCGGCAGATACAGGAGCATCCATGTTTCAGCGCGGGAGCATGTCACGCATTCGGCAGAATGCATCTTGCGGTCGCTCCAAAGTGTAACATCCAGTGCAACTACTGTATCAGGGAGTTTGACTGTGTGAACGAGAGCAGACCCGGGGTCACAAGCAAGGTACTATCGCCCGAGGAGGCGTTAGAACGTGTCCGAGAAGTGATCACCGACTTCCCCTACATCAAGGTGATCGGGATCGCAGGTCCAGGTGAACCACTCGCTAACGAGGAGACATTTGAAACGCTCCAACTCCTGCAAGAGGATTTTCCGCATCTAATCAAGTGTCTCAGCACCAACGGTCTACTGCTTCCCGAGAAAGTGGATCTCTTGAATGAACTCGGAGTTTCAAACATCACCGTGACAATGAGCGCGGTTGATCCGGCTATCGGCGAAAAAATCTATTCATTCATCAATTATCACGGGAAAAAGTACACCGGGAGAGAGGCTGCAGAGATCCTGCTCGAAAACCAGTTGAAAGGACTTGCAAGATCAGTTGAACTAGGCATAATAACAAAGGTGAACACCGTCCTGATACCAACCGTAAACGACCATCACATACTCGAGGTAGCAGAGAAAATCAAGAAGACCGGGGTTTACCTGCAGAACATCATGCCGCTCATCCCACAATACAAGTTCGCGGACATCGCGCCGCCAACAGCATCAGAGAAACGCGCCATACAGGATGAATGCAGCAAAATCACCAAACAGATGCGGCACTGTAGACAGTGTCGAGCGGACGCTATCGGGCGACTGGGCGAGGATGTACAGGAGAAATATTACAAGTGATGTGAGGAAGCCCGGGGGGCCGGGGTTGTATGTGGGGTGAATATTGAGGAAATGGCAGGTTCGTCTGGAAAGGCACATATCCGAAGTTTACTTCCGATATATCGTCAAATCAGAGGATATGCAAACTCATGCTTGGTATTCTGCGTTATCTACCGTGCTTCAGGAGAACAACATGTCAAACAGCACTGAACTAAGTATCCGTCCCGCAACGACTGGTGATGCTGGTGCGATTCATACCATTCTGCGAGAACTTGGTTGGTTTAACCATGTTAATAAAGAATCTCCAGCTGACACGAAGACACGTATCACTCAACACCTGAAACTTTATAATTCCGATGAAAGCCATACTGTTTTTGCAGCGGAAAACCAGAACGGCGAAGTCATTGGATATTTGACGTGCTCCCCGTTCTGAAGAGCGAGGCTTGCGCTGCCCCCCGCGCCCCCAATACTGTCATAGTTCATTGGCTACCGTGCTTGATGTTGGCTGGCGCTGAGGGTCATATCTCTGAATTATTTGTACGTGAATCTGGTCGAGGTAAAGGAGTTGGTCGCAAGTTGCTGGAAATAGTCAATAAGCAAGCCATAAAACGTGGTTGCACTCGGCTTATGCTTGTGAACAGGCGAGACCGTGAATCATATAAAAGGGGTTTTTACCAGAAACTTGGTTGGAAGGAACGGCAGGAGGTTACTAATTTTGTTTTGCTATTACCAAGAGCGACATAATATCGGCACGGGCAGATAACTGGGATTTGCAGCTTCGCAAAGCATATAAATGTTAGACGAAAGCCTGAGACATACTAGCGAACAAAGCCATAAGTATTCAGCAAGCTTCCAACCATTCACCATTCGGCAACGCCTCGTATGCCAGGAATGATAAAACAAGTTTTAAGTGCAATAAAAATTGTAGGTGATATGAGACCCATGAAAAAGAGACTTTACGTGCCACATCCGGGGCACTTTGACGGACTGAAGAAACTTGTGTCAGAGGCGAAGAAGGACATCTACTCGGTCTTCATGGCAGGTTCGCCTGACTTTGTTGGTACGGGTAGGAGTAATCTTGCCGCCCCCGAGATTGATGATATTAGGGCGCAGACTGAGTTTGCGCATAAAAACGGCGTTAAGATGGAGATCGTGCTTAACAGTTCGTGTATGGGTGGGCGGCACCTGACGCCTGAGGGCTTCAACCTTATCTATCGTTATTTGGGGGAGCTTGATAGCTGTGGGGTTGATACTGCGGTTGTCGCGGACCCGTATTTGGTTGAGGTGATTGCAAAGGATTTTGAGATGCAGCCGGTTGTGTCGGTGCTTTCGTTTGTGAATTCTCCGGAGAAAGCCATGTTTTATGAGGATCTTGGCGCGTCGTCGATTGTGGTTGATCCTGATGTGCACCGGCATTTTGATGTTCTTCATGCGATCCGTGATTCTGTGGACTGCGAGATCAAGCTGCTTGTGAATGAGGGCTGCCTTTATCAGTGTCCGTTTCGGTATGCGCACTTTAACTTTTTCTCGCACGCATTTGGTCCGCACCCGCGCCCGAATGTGCTTGATGACTATTATTATGAGCGATGTATACTCTCAAGGATCAAGAATCCGAGGCTGATCATTACATCGCCATGGATCAGACCGGAGGACATTCATGAGTACGCTGGAATCACTGATGTCTTCAAGATTGGTGGCAGGACCCAGTACACCAACTGGATCTTAAACTGTGTCGAAGCGTACACCAACGAATCGTACGATGGCAACCTGATGGACCTGCTTGACTGCCCGAAAGACTTAAAAGACCTATATTACATCTCAAACAGGGATCTTGACGGCGTAATTGATCAGTGGAAGACCTGTGGGTCGGTCTGTGTTGACTGCGGCTTTTGCAGGGAGCTTACAGAGAATGCGGTCAAGGTATATTCCGGAGGTGGCACAGAGGGTGATACGCTTGTTGGGTGGCGCGAGATTGTGGGTGAGGATGTCGTGGTTGATAGAATAACTGGCAAGATGAAGACGGCGGTGCACGCATGATTACAGAGAAACTACTACAGACAAGAAGTGATATTGAAAACAACTTAAGGACGCTTCTGGCAAGACCTGTTATGGTCACTGAACTAGATGCTTTCGCGCTGCCCTGCGGATGTAACGGGATCACTGCAAACATCCGTGGACTTGAGCTGGATGATCTTGAGGTGTTTGAGGCGCAGATGCTCGCTCGTTTCAAAGAGTTTGCATTGCGTCTTGAGATTCCGCCGAGTTTCATATTTGCGCGGCTCGTCCCTGGAAGTTCTGTTGTTGCCGCGATTAACTGGCGCGTGCTCTGCGATCGCTGCTATCCTGAGTTTGCCCGCACACAGGGGAAGATGCCGAGACCTGATATTTACATAATGCATCTTGAGCGACGGGGACAGAAAGAAAGAAAGAAAAAAAGATAATGGGATGTGGGTGGCAGGCACCAAGCGAAACACCCCCGGGCACCAGCCAATCGGTAAACATTCGCGTGCACATCACAGGAATTCCATCTCTGCATTTGAGTACAGCATGTTTGTGTTACGCTGCTCGCTGATCTTCTTGAAATGGACGTCGAGCGTGTTGCGTGTGATCACGCTTGATATCAATACTCCGACCATGAATGATTCTGTGTCATACCTACCCTTGCAGACACGGATCACGTCAGTTAAGTCGTTTATCTTGGTTTCGCCAATCCATCCGGATAGTTTCTTATTCAGTTTCAGCAAGCCGTCCTTTGACATGCCGGATTCGGTGGCGATCGCTGATATTATTACTGGTTGAATCTTTTTGAATTCATCGATTTCGTTGTGGTTCATTTAATCATCTCTTTACCTGAAATGTATCGGTGCGATCCTTTTCTGACATAGGTGTCAGTGCACAGACCATATAGTACATCGTTACCTCCAGGTATATAAAAGTATCGATTGTGCATTGAACTTGGTATTATTGTAGTAAAATGTTATACACTGATGCGCGTGTTATGCGAGACCACTTGATGCAACACGAGAAAGGTAGCAGAAACACCCAACCGGGACGGGACCAAAAACCGGCACAGATGCATGACACAACACCACTGACACAGATATTTTAACACAGTTAACCTCCCAATATCCATCATGAAATACGTCATCGTCACTGGCGGGGTCATGGGCGGTCTGAGACGCGATAAGACGATCGCAGAAAGGTGATTATCAATGAATCGGGATCAGATAAAACAGGAAATTGAGAAATTAATTAAAAAATACGTGGATTTTGAAAGAACCAGATCAAGAAAGGAGATGGATAGTGTCAGCGAGGCTAATGTACGCGCTGATTTCATCGATCCTCTTTTCAAGATACTTGGTTGGGACATCTTAAATCCTGATGAATATGACCGCGAACACTTCATTCGCGGCACTGGCTTTGCAGATGTGGCGCTGAAACAGGAAGGTGCGCCAGTGGTCTTTATCGAGGCAAAGCGATTCGGAGGCATCCCGCACATCAGGGAACGTGGCGATGGCGACTGGACGATGGAAGAGAGGCAGGCAATCCTCTACGCGGCAAGATCAAACTGTAAATGGGCTATACTTACGAATTTCGAAAAATTCAGGGTGTTTAATGCTGCAACAGGTCTCACAATCTTAAATTTTGAAATTATATATGATTATTCAGATCGACTTTCCGAACTGCTCTACCTAACAAAAGATTCCGTGCAATCAGGCAGAATCGAAAAACTTGCGGAGCGGGAGGAGAAGCCGGACATCGATCTCGAGTTCCTTGAACTACTGAACCGCTGGCGGGTGACGCTTGCAAACGATATCTATACAAACAATTTTTTGAATGAAGAAAAGCCCATCACCATCGATCAGATCATTCCGCCCGAGGATCTGGCAATCCATCCCGCGCGAGACTACGAACGCATGAAAGAGTGGATCGAGAAGCGGCGGAAGAAATTGGAAGATGAGGTGGATTTTGCCATACTAAAGGATGCAGCTGGCGATTTCGATGTGCAAAAACTCAAAAATGCGGTTCAACGAATATTAGACCGTCTGATCATCGTCCGGTGGGCTGAAGACAACCTGATCACGGATGATCCGAACATTCTTTCCCAGAAACTCCGTGACTGGAAGACAACACCGGCATATAATTCCATCGTGGATCTATTGTTTGCAGATCGTGCGCTCTTTGACAAATTCAACGACATCCACAACGGCAGCATATTTGAACGTGGGCACATCTGCGAAAAGGTAAAGATTAGCGATGAAGTGCTTGGCAGGGTCATTGAGGAGATGGGCAAGCGGTCGTTCCGTAAATTCGACTTCGATATTCTTGGGAATACCTACGAGACATATCTCGGGCATACGCTGTACCGGAAGGAAGACGGTACTCTTAGTCTCAAGCCGAGTCAAGAAACGAGAAAAGAGTCCGGAATATACTACACACCACCCTATGTCGTGGATTACATCGTTAAAAACACGCTTGGAGTACTGCTTACGGGAAAAACGCCTGAAGAGGTTTCAAATATCCGAGTACTCGACCCTGCATGTGGGTCCGGATCATTTCTCATCAAAACATTCGATTATTTCAGTGATTATTACAAAGAAGAGAACAAGAGAATTCGAGCAGAGAAAGAACGACGGGTCAAGGAATACCTAAAATCAAACGGCAATCAATTAAGTCTGGACTTTGAGAATGGAGTAACCGATGAGCACCGAGATGTCGAGTACGCCATTCTGGTAAACAACATCCATGGAGTCGATCTGGACGAACAGGCATGCGAAATCGCTGCCGTGAATCTAATGCTCAAAGGGTTGCAGGCTGGCGGGCGCATGCCTCTTGTTCTTGGTGAGACGATCAAAACCGGGAACTCGCTGATTTCCGGCGGAAAAGATGAGTTGTCCGAGTATTTTGGTGATGGGTGGAGGGATAAGAAGCCGTTTAACTGGGAAGATGAGTTTGGAGCGGAAGGGTTCGATGTGGTGGTTGGGAATCCGCCGCATGGTATTGTATTCGGTGATGATGCAAAAACTTTTATTGAGAATTGTTATCCTACATTTAAACGGAATAATGATATCTTTGTGGCTTTTATGGAAAAAAGTATCGATTTACTGAAGCCAGATGGTCTATTTTCGTTTATCGTCCCAAATACGTTCCTAACCGGGCCGTATTTCAATGGACTGAAAGAACATATTTTAGATACAACAAAAATTATAAAACTTCTGGATTTTAGAATAAATCAAGTATTCAATGATCCAAATGTATTTAATACCATAATTGTTTTACAAAAAGAAGAAAATGAGGAACTGCGTGAAAACAATGTCGTGGAACTAATAGATGTCTTGGGCGATGGCGGATTGATCGAAAATAATTTTAGAACATCGAGAAGAAAGCAATCCGAGCTAATAGATGGTCACTGGAAACCTATCAATGCCATTGTTGAAAAAATATCGAAAATATAAGGAAACTTGAACAATGCACCCCATACAAAAACAATACGTAACCAACGAATCCGGCGCTAAAATCGCAGTGCAACTTGATATTAGATCCTACCAGCGATTGGAAGAGTATATTGAGTTGCTGGAGGATCGAATAGATCTGGAATTGGCCATGAAAGAATCTCCTGATCTCACGAATTGGGACGATTTCGTGAAAGAACTCCGCAAAGAGGGAAAGCTCTGATGTATACTTTGGTGACTTCCTCCCCGCTCTGAAGAGCGAGGCATCCTGCGCTGGATCCTTCTTCTCTTCGGTTGGGGCTTCCTGTTTCATTGTGGTTGCTCATGCGACCAGCTCCGCAGGCGTGAGATT
>RXIK01000246.1 GCA_004211975.1 Methanosarcinales archaeon
CCGGTTGTCGAGCATGTCACAAGAGGCACGGCAATTGGTGCGGGTGTGTGGACAAACGCAAGCTGCGCAGCCTGCCATGCGAACGACATCGTTCTCCCGTCAAGTCTTGGTGGCAGCGGCGTTGACACAGGTAACAACGATGCAATGACTGCACACTATGGCTCGCAGCTCTCATTTGACACCGCCGAATGCAACTCATGCCATGAAGACGATGATACCCGCGTAAAATGGGCTGGTGCCAATGATCCAAGGAACTTCACGAGACATGAGACTGTGAGGGAGGTGCTCAGGACTGGTAAGGTCTGGAAACTGAAGAACGAGTATGAGATCGTTGTGGGTCCGGTTAGTTCGTCAGGAAGTTCCATCCGGGTTAACCTGATGCACGATGGAGCGGTTGTGAAGGATGAACTGGTAACTGTTGGGGATAACTTTGAGTATGAGGTGAAAGGACTTTCCGAGAGTGGGGATGTGGCGATCTGTAACCTGACCGTCAGCAATATCTTTGCAGCGGGTCTCTGGGGTGTTGTTGTCTTTGATGGCGCGGTTCTTGCATCCCGAGTCCATATCGAGACTGCGAAGGAGGACTGCTACGCCTGCCACATCTCAGGATACCGGTATGGGGTGGATGATGGTGATGAGTACCTTGTGCTCCGGAATGACGGCGAGGATGTGACGATTGGAAAGCTTCCGGTTAACTTCACAGAACATGAGCACAGGATATTTGGAGTTGGGTATGTGTGGGATCTTGGATGTGGGTATACGCTCACTGTTGCGGAAGTTGATTTATTGGGTGGAAAGGCGCGTCTTGAGCTTGCGCTGAATGAAACCGTGCTCGAGAGCGAGGTTGTGGGGGAAGGCGGGGTGTTTATGTATAATACCACGATACGTGACCGCAAAGGACACGTAATTAATGATGTGACCGTGTTTCGGGTGCGAGTTGCGGGGGTGTTTCGCAGATGATCAAATCTCACGCTGTATCAGATAAGACACGAATGGCAAGAGGGGATGGATTCAATAACACCATTCGTGCAATTCACTTATCCGTATCATCCATT
>RXIK01000116.1 GCA_004211975.1 Methanosarcinales archaeon
GAATGTTTCGTGATGCCGGACTAAAGATTATTCACGCAAGAAACTGGGATGCAGACTTCTATTTTGATGAATGGATACGTATCGCCGATCCCGGAGACGAAATCGTTGAGCAGATGCGGAGCACAATGATTAATTCAATCGAAAACGACCGGACAGGTCTAAAGGTCCATTTTGACGCTGACAGGCGGTTGCTTTTTACTTATGATACGGTAATTCTGGTGGCTGAGAAGCACACTGGATTGTGAAATGAATCCCTGACATTGCATCTTACAGCTTTCATTGACACACTCCTCCAAACACTGTAAGCCCCCACTTAAACTCAACTTAAACCTGAAACCTAACCCTTAACACCCCAAACCCGGAGGAAACAAACATGACCCCCACACCCCTCGAAGACTGGATCATCCGGCTCCGGCGCGAATTTCACAGGAAACCCGAACTGAGTTTCAAGGAGTTCGCGAATTTCACAGGAAACCCGAACTGAGTTTCAAGGAGTTCAAAACGCAGGAGATGATCATAAGAGTCCTGAGCAACCTTGGTATCGAGTCAGAGAAGATCGCAGACACCGGCGTTATCGCAACAATCCACGGACGTGCGCCGCACCCCTGCATAGCGCTCAGGAGCGACACTGATGCGCTTGAAGTATTGGAAGAGCCAACTGCGTTGAACCAGGAGTATATATCAGAGAGCGAGGGCATCATGCACGCCTGCGGGCACGACGGGCATATCGCGATGGTTCTTGGTGCTGCACGCGCACTTCAGGAGATGCGCGACAGACTGCCCGGAAGCGTCAGACTGATCTTCCAGCCAGCCGAGGAGCAGCCGCCCGGTGGTGCAGCGCGGGTGATTGCAGAGGGCGGGCTTGATGGGGTGGACACAATACTTGGGATGCACATATTCGGTTACATCGATCTTGGGAATATCGCGTTTCGACCGGGCAGGTTCATGGCAAGCTCAAACGTCTTCTCGATAAAGATCACAGGGAAAGGCGGGCATCATTCCACTCCTGCCGACTGTATCGACCCGATCCTGATCGCAGCGGATGCTATTCGCACCATTACAGATGGGGTGAAGGATATACTTGATCCCGCGAGGTACGTGCTCGGAATCGGCAGGATCCACGGGGGTGCACAGTTTAACAGGACACCGGATACGGTGGATATACTCGGAAGCTTCCGCACGTTTGATGATCGCGACACAGAGACGATCGAGCGAACGATTGAAAAGACGCTCGACACCCTGATGGAGACCTACGGTAAGGGGGATACCGGAGGTGTTGCTAACCTTCCCACATACGATCTCGACGTGCTCCATGGCTACCCGGTGCTCGTGAACAACAGCGCATTCACAAACACCGTGGGTGCCACACTTATGAAAACATTCCCGGATGTTGATTGTGACGCTGAACCGATCTTCGGAGCAGAGGATTTCGCGTTTTACCTGGAGAAGGTGCCTGGCACATATCTCCTGCTCGGGACGCTGAACACGCAGAAAGGGATTATTGAGGGCAACCATTCAAGCAGGTTCGATATCGACGAGGATGTGCTCATAACCGGCACAGAGATTCTGCAAACGATCGTGCTTGACTTTCTCAATAGCCCGGAGACATATCTACAATGAAAATCGGCGTATTTCACAGCTCAATGACCTCTGCGGTGAAAGAACTGGTTCTGGACGTGTTAAGCGAAGAAGGTTTTGAGTACGACCATGCAAAAGACTTTGATCTGGATAAAATCGAGGATTATTACCTGCAAAACCGCGGAATATTCTACACAGGAGTCGTGGACAACACTATTGTGGGCACGAGTGCTGTGAGACGGATGGATGACAGGACGTGCGAGATAAAGCGCATCTATGTAAGAAAAGACTTTAGAAGACGAGGTTTTGGGAGCGCGCTCTTCATCCAGGCTTTAAAATTTGCGGAGGAGAACTATTCAACGGTTGTGCTCAAGACCGATGCACGGCTCAAGGATGCAATCAATATATACCGCCGAAACGGGTTTTCAGTGATAAAGGAAGAAAATGGGATTATGTACTTTGAAAAAACCAGTTTGAAGGTGAGATTATGAGAATCTGGGATATACCCCCCGAGAAATTATGCCGCAACCATCTGCTCGGCGAGCACAGGGAACTTCATGCAATGTGGTCAATAATAACCGGCAACAAGAAAGCGTACGCGAACCACCCTGAAACCCTGCGCTGGAAGGGGCGGCTGATGGCACTCTACCTCAGGCACGAGAAACTGGTTGAAGAGATGGCAAATCGAGGATACAAGCACCATACGCCCCTTGACGTGAAGCTTGCGACGGGAGAAGCTGAACAAACGGAATTTGTTACTCCATATGAGGAACAGATCAGGATCCTCCGTGAACGGTGCTGCGAATGCGATGTATAGGGGTGCGAGGCAAAACAACCACGAGATCACACGGGTTTCCACAAGATTCCGGTGTTAATCTCGTGAAATCTTGTGCCTCTCGTAGTTTTATATGCAGATATCCACACAATACTCAAAGTAACACCATCAAAATTATCTGATGACGCACTTACACCCATAACACTCATGCGATTTTATAGTCTCCGCGGCAGAAGACCCCGTTACTTGTAGCGGGGCGGAAGTCACATATTCGCGCCATCCACAGTCCATTCTAACAGTTTTACCTCAAAAGAGTCAGATGACATGAAAGTTAACAGGTTATTTTTTGACAAGCCCTAAACATGCACCATAAATCCGATACGCTTAAAATGAAAGCACTGCAATAAGCGAAACGGGTGAATTGATTGAAGGCAGTTATTCTTGCAGCTGGCGAAGGGATGCGGTGCAGACCACTAACACTCACACGATCAAAGGTGATGCTCAGGATAGCGAACAGACCGATGATCGAGTATGTGGTGCAGTCACTTGCCAAGAGCGGTATCACAGACATTATCATGGTCGTGGGGTATGCAAAAGAGCGCATCATGAATTATTTCGGAAACGGAAAGGATTTTGGTGTGAATATTGAATATACGGAGCAGAAACATCAGCTTGGAACAGCCCATGCTATAAAACAGGCAAAGGGTTCTGTGGATGACGAGTTTCTCGTGTTAAACGGAGATAATCTTGTCAGCGCAGATACGATTGCCGATATCACGAAGAGACACACCGGGGGCACGTCAATCCTGACAACGACCGGAAATGCTACATCCGGGTACGCGCTGGTGATTGAGAGTGGCGGAGGGGTTAAGAAGATTGTGGAGGGGAAAATACTGAAGAACATCCACAATATTAACACGGGCATCTATATCTTTGATCAGACGATCTTTGATGCGATTGAGGAGACTCTGCAGGCTGATATCAGTGGTGTCAGCGAATTTGGGATCACGGATTCAATACAGCGGATGATCAATGCAGGCTACGATGTGCATGCGCACCGGACAGACCACACATGGACCGACGTGATCCATTCATGGGACTTGCTCAGCGTGAACGCAATGATCCTTGAGGGCGTCCCTGATAAGGTGCATGGACTGGCAGACAGTAAAATCAACGGTCGCGTGGTTATAGGCAAGGATTCAGCGATTGGAGAGAACTCTTATGTGAAAGGTCCGGTTATAATCGGGAGAAACTGTGATATCGGTCCGAATGTGGTCATCGCCCCGTCAACAAGCATTGGCGACAACGTCACGATCGAGCCGTTCACATACATCAAGAACAGCGTGATCTTTGATGACGTGCACATCGGCTCGCACAGCACCATAAAAAACACCGTTATCGGCGAGAACAATGTTATTGACAGTCATTTTGTCGTGGAAAGCAGAAGGGATCTGACAGTGGAACTGGACCGGAAGCTGTACCATGCAGACGAACTTGGCACCGTGATCGGGGATGATGGCACCATCGGGTGCGATGTCGCTGTAGCCGCGGGTGCACTGATCGGGATAGAGTGCAGGATCGAAGCAGGTACTGTTGTGAGAAAACAGATACCAAGCCATGCGCTGGTGGTATAGATGTGTGGCACAATTTTTTCTCCGGAAAAATTGGGTGTTGTCCGGCGTTCCGCTACGCTCCAACCAGACTATCAGAACATGGTGGTGATCTGATATGTGTGGCATTGTCGGGTATCTGGGCAAATCCGAAGCAGTGCCGGTTCTTTTTGACCTCCTACGGCGTCTTGAGTATAGAGGATACGATTCTGCGGGCATCGCCATCCTGAACGGAAGCATCCAGACCTCTAAAGCGAAGGGGCGTGTCGATAACCTGATATCAATCACCCCGGAGATCATGGGCTGCACCGGCATTGGGCACACCAGGTGGGCGACACATGGAGAACCGTCATCCGAGAATGCGCATCCACACTGCAACTGCGAGGGCAGCATCGCTGTTGTCCATAACGGGATCATCGAGAATTATATAGAGCTTAAAGATAAGTTAATCGCTTCAGGGCATAAATTCAGGTCAGAAACCGACTCTGAAGTACTTCCACACCTGATTGAAGAATATTACGATGGTGATCTTGAATCATCGGTGCGAAACGCATTATCACATGTCCGCGGATCGTATGCGATCGCGGTGGTCAGCACCGATGAGCCAGACCAGATCGTGATCGCACGAAAGGACAGTCCGCTCGTCATCGGGCTTGGCAACAACGAACATTTCGTTGCATCTGATGTTGCCGCCATCCTGAAACACACGAAAGACGTGATTTTCATGGGTGATGGCGAGATCGGCGTGATAAATGGGGGTGGAGTTAAAGTTACGACATTAGGCGGAGGTTCTGTCGAAAAAAATATCGAGACAATAGACTGGGATCCTGAATCGGCAGAGAAGAGTGGGTATGAGCATTTCATGCTGAAAGAAATATTTGAACAGCCAGCAGTCATTCGAGAGACGCTTTCAGGACGAATATCATCAGACGGGATCGATCTCGATGCTGCGCTGCCGAACGTGAGGAGAATTGTTATCCTTGCCTGCGGGACCTCATACCATGCAGGACTCTTTGGAAGGTATGTAATCGAGCGGTTTGCCAGAATCCCGGTTGACGTCGAGATCGCGTCCGAGTTCAGGTACATCGATCCGATCATCGACTGCGGCGACCTCGTGATAGCGATCACGCAGTCAGGGGAGACTGCTGACACGCTTGCGGCGATCAGGGAGGCAGGATCACGGGGCAGCCAGAAACTCGGGGTCGTCAACATGCTTGGCAGCAGCATAACACGAGAATGCCCGTGCATACAGACAAGAGCCGGACCCGAGATAGGGGTTGCTGCCACCAAGTCATTCACATCACAGCTTGCAGTGTTGCTGCTTATCGCAATCCGGCTCGGGAGCGAGCGACGAATGATCACGACCGCGGAGATGAATGATCTTGCCGCGGGACTGCGGCAGATAAGCGGCAATATCCAGCGCGTACTAAACGATGCAGCCCGGACACGCGAATGCGCGAAGTTGTTTGCGGGCGCAAACCAGTTCATGTTCATGGGCAGGGGCGCAAACTACCCATGCGCGCTTGAAGGCGCGCTGAAACTAAAGGAGATATCCTACATCCCTGCGGAGGGATTTGCTGCTGGCGAACTTAAGCACGGTCCGCTTGCACTGATCTATGAGGGGATTCCGGTGGTTGCAATCGCCACAAAGGATGCTGTGTATGAGAAAATGCTCGGCAACATCAAGGAGGTGAAGGCAAGGGGCGCTACGGTCATTGGCATCGCAAACGAGAGCGACACCGAGATAGAGCGATACGTGGATCATGTGCTCCGTGTGCCCGACGCAGACCCCTGGATCGCACCGATACTCTCATCGGTCGTGCTCCAGTTATTCGCATACTATGTCGCATATTACAGGGACTGCGAGATCGACAAGCCAAGAAACCTTGCGAAGAGTGTTACGGTTGAGTGATATTATGAAATTCGGATCGAGCGGGATACGTGGAGTCGTAAACACAGAGATTACCTCTGAATCGGCATTGTGCATCGGGCGGGCAGTTGGAGCTGAGTACCACGATGTGGTGGTCGGCAGGGACCCGAGAACCTCGTCAGAGATGATTGAATACGCGGTGGTCTCAGGACTGCTCTCAATGGGCTGCCAGATTACGCGCGTAGGCATGGTTGCAACGCCGACACTCGCTTACGCGGCACGGATCCATAACTGCGGCGTCATGATCACCGCGTCGCACAACCCGCCGGAATATGCCGGAGTCAAGCTCTTCAACCCGGACGGGATGGCGTTTGACTCGGGGCAGCAGAAATCGATCGAACGATCACTTGAAGGGTCTGTCAGCGGTACACAGCCCGAACTAACGTCGTGGGACCGCATCAACCCAGTTAGAACCGATAGAAATGCGGTCTCTGACCACATATCAATGATACTCTCCAGCACCCGGATCAAGAGGCAGATGTCGGTGGTGGTTGACTGCGGGTGCGGCGCAGCATCCCTGACAACACCATATCTGCTCAGGGAACTGGGGTGTAACGTGATCACGTTAAACAGCCAGCCCGACGGGTTTTTCCCGGGTCGCAGTTCTGAGCCCAAAGAAGAACATCTTGGGGTCTTGCGGTCGGTTGTGCGGGAGGCACATGCAGATATCGGGATCGCGCACGACGGCGATGCTGATCGGATGGTTGCGGTTGACGACACCGGGCGGTTCGTGAGCAACGACAAGCTCCTTGCGTTCTTCGGAATGCGCGAGGCAAAGCGATCAATGGTCGTGCCCGTTGATACATCCATGCTAATTGACGCGGTGCTGCCCAACGTCACGATAACCCGAACCCGTGTCGGCGACGTGTACGTTGCAGAAACGATAAAACAGACCCGGGCTGACTTTGGCGGCGAAGCGAGCGGAACCTGGATATTTCCGAAGGTCTCGTACTGTCCGGACGGCATCTATGCCGCAGCCAGACTCATTGAGATGATCAGCATGGAAGAGGGACGGTTCAGCGATCATATCTCGGCGCTACCCACATACGAGATAAAACGCGGGGCACTGCCAACACCCAATAGCGGTGACACAGGTGATGGGAGCGTTATAGGCAGGATCGAGGAAGAATTACGCACCGGTTTTGAATTTACTGACATCAACACACTTGACGGGGTCAGAATCGCGCTCGATGACGCGTGGGCACTTGTCAGACCCTCAGGCACCGAACCCCTGATCAGGATCACGGTCGAAGGCAAAACAAAAGCCGTTGTCGACAGAATGTACACACACATAGAACAAATAATAAAGGAGCTATAGATGAAAGCAGTGATCCTTGCAGCAGGCGAAGGCACAAGAATGCGCCCGCTAACCACAACACATCCCAAGGTGATGCTTCCTGTTGCAAACAGACCGATCCTTGAGCACATCATCAAATCAGCAAGAGACGGGGGGATCACCGACTTTGTATGCGTGGTCGGATACCGAAGCGACATGATCCGGGATTATTTTGGCGATGGCAGACAGTTAAACATCCACATCAATTATGTGGAGCAAAAGCAGCAACTCGGAACAGCGCACGCAATAGGAACAGTTCAGGACCTCGTAGATGATCGATTCATCGTTTTAAACGGGGATGCACTTGTCAAATCATCTGATGTTTATTCTCTGATGAAACACCGCGAAGATGCCGTGATGGCAGTTAAAGAGATCAAGGATCCAGGCAAATACGGCGTTGTGAAGACATCTGGCGGCAGGATCATTGAAATAATCGAAAAGCCGGAGCGTGCCACAAGCAACCTTGTGAACGCGGGAATATACCTCTTTTCAGACAGTATCTTTGAGAGCATCAGAAAAACCGGGAGATCAAAGCGCGGTGAATACGAGATAACCGATTCAATAATGAGATTAGTGTCGGATAACGCTGGTGTTGGCTGCATGCTGCTTAACACGTGGATTGACATCGGAATGCCGTGGAACCTGCTTGACGCAAACGAATTCCTACTATCAGACATCAAAACCGAGATTTCAGGCGAGATCGAACCCTATGCCACACTAAAAGGAGAGGTTGTGATAGGAGAGAACAGCATCATCCGTAACGGCGCATACATCACAGGACCTGTCATCATCGGAAACAACTGTGACATCGGTCCAAACTGCTATATCAGACCGGGCACAACTGTTGGCAACAACGTTCACATAGGAAACGCCGTTGAGATCAAAAACAGCATAATAATGAGCGGAACAAAAATTGGGCACCTCAGCTATCTTGGTGACAGCGTCATCGGGCATAACTGCAACTTTGGCGCCGGAACAAAAGTTGCTAACCTGCGGCACAACGGGAAAAATATCCGCGTGACAATAGATAAAGGATCAACCGACACCGGCAGACGAAAACTTGGCGTGATCATGGGCGACTGCGTGCACACCGGGATCAACACAAGCATCAACGTCGGCGTGACGATGGCTGCCGGGAGGGCAACGCGTCCGGGAGAAGTCGTGATGCGATGATGCCCCAATGCGCATAGGTTATGATTTTTTTTGGTAACTACTCAGGCAGGTTGATTGGTCGACAAATTGCGATTCTGTACTTTCTGGCAAGAAAAATAACCGTGGAGTGCGCGGAGGTTTAAGAGATCGGTTAGTCGTTTTCCACCCTCCCGCGTTCCTCTGCGCATTTTGCGGCATTGCGTTAGATCAGATAAACGCAAAGGCGCAAGGTTTGAAATCACAGAATCCATCAAAATCAGGATATCGATTGGTCCGGATGAAATATAACGCTACAATTTCTCGGCACTACGCCAATATTCATTGGTGAGGGCACGGATTTAATTAAAAACAGAACTATATTATACTGCCAAAACGTTAATTTTATACGATGAAGTGTTACAGAGATGGTGTTAATTGACTAAAGTCTTTCTAAATTTAAATCATGCAGTAAGTATTTATTTTAAACTGCGGATAAAAGTTTCTAATCCTTTTCTCATTATTCCGCATTTTAATCCTTTATCCCCAAGTGGTGTCAACAAGCGTTTTGTGTTTTTTGGTGTAGGACTTTTTGAGTGATTTATAATAACAGCACCCCACTTAACATTTTGGAAAAGTCGAGCACCCGCCAATTTCGTATTAAATATATTGTATGTATTCAATAATTGCTTTACACCATGAGAGACATCCCTTCCCTTCAATTCAACTAAACAAATCGCCTTTTCCGGTTCATTGTGAGTGTGCTTGAAGTAATAAATCAGTAAGTCACAAATAGGTTCTCCGGTGTTTGCAATACCAAGATATTGGTTGAATTGCTGTCGATTTTCATCCGAATCAAGATGGAAAAAAAGAAATGTTTCATCTCTCCCCGGTTTTATTGATACAGACACTCCACTTTCATTGAAACTTGTGCCATGATGAAGGTGGTTTGCGAGTAACAGGTTAAATGGCACCAAATCACCTACAAATCAAAATAAAGATTGGACACATAATCAGATACATTGCCAAATGTGTCCCAGTCGATTAAATCATCTTCTTCGAATATATCTTTTACAGTGTTACCATCAAAAAGATATGCTGCTACGTTGTCCGAGTCAATGAAACATGAATCATTCTTCAACTTGAACTTAGCCTCTAATTTTTCCTTGCCGCTCTTTTTAAGTTCATAAGCCTTGGTCAAGTTTGAAATATGGTCAACTAAATAAGGGCTGTGTGTGGTAGTAATTACATTCAAACCGGAATTTGCCATCATAGCTAAAAATTCCATAATTTCTATTTGAGCTTCAGGATGTAAATTCATCTCAGGTTCGTCTATTATTACTAAATCCCTTTCCTCTGCCACATATCTAAGGTAAAGCACTAAAGGGATTAAGTCCTTTATACCCGAAGACACTGGCGGGATGTCAAAGACGGTAGCATCGTCTTTAAGCTTAAATAAAATTTCAATAGCGTTGTCTGGCTTTTCAATAGTTTCAATCCCGCCGTAAAGAATGTCATTCTCTAAAATTTCTGATAACTCTATATATCGCCTAATTTTGGGGTCTTTTTCCGCCAATTGTTGTCGTCGACTTTGGTTTTTGAAATCGCATGCAGTCAAGATGGTACGTATTAAATCAGCTACTGGCATAGACATAATCAGTTCGTTTTCATTCTTATTTGATGCAATCTCTGTTGGTATTGTCTCCTTGCCCGTGCGACCGCGAATTGCAGGCAAAAATTGTATTATGCCGGTCCTTTCGGCTGGGAAAAAATAAGTACCTTTATAATATGCCTGGTGAATTCGCATAAATACAAAAGAGGCTATTATTTCTTTAGTGATATATCTTGGCAGTTCCTGTATTTCTTTATTTGATCTGGTAAATATGTATATATTAGGGTCTTCCTTTTGAATATACAATTCTAAAAGTGCCACACCATCTTCATTTTCACTCACTTTTCTTCTAAGAGACGGTATATTTTGGGATGGTGCATATTTTTCGTTGTTCAATTCTACAGCCATAACCAAATTTTCAAATGAAATTGTTTGACTCCCTAATAGTCTTGGCATATACTTTGGTAGAAGACGGGCAACATTGGATATGTATTCGCCCCCAAATTCTTCAATGAAATTTTTCGTGTCGATTTTTGCGGTCCCATTAACTAAGAGACTTTCAATGGCATCTTCGATAACCTCATAACGTTCGCTTAGTTTCTCCCTTGAATATGCAGTGTAGTAATGCTCCCACATTTGTGGAGTAAACAGACATGCGATCAAAGTGGCAGTCCAAGTTTTACCAGTACCATTTGGACCTACAAATACTGTTAAAGGCTTTGTTTCAATTTCGCACTTCTCAATCGGTCCAAAATTTTCAATTTTAATCAACATTTACAAAACCCACATTTTCTTGTATAATTTGTCGTTTCACAGTTCTTGCATATAATATATTCTCTTTGTTCGTGTTATGTTTGTTGAAATGTGGCAAAAAAGTAGTTCCTCCTAAAACTCATGCACCATTTTGGTGCCCCGGACGTTGAGCGTTAGCGGAGCCCGGGGTTTGGTGACTTCAGTAAACTGTTTGTTCGGGAGTCCTTTATTTGTGTGGTTACCTATAGTTGGAAGGAGTCGGTGCAACCAGAGAACACTGTGAAATGTGTTTTTTCCCGGGTGTTTGTGTTTGTGTGGGGGTTTGTTTAGTCCTGTAGGCTGTATGAGAACCCGCATTCGGGGCAGAAGTACATGAAGATCTTGGTTCCCTTCTTGCTTTTTTTGATGGTGGTCTCCATCCATGTGCCGCAGACGGTGCATTTGTGGTCATGAAGCGTGCGGTTTCTTTGTTGGTTTACACCTTCAGTCACGGTTTCGCACCTCGAACTGATGATAGTCCTTTGATCAGCCCGAAACACCCGGTCAGCATCATATCGCCGTAGGGCGCGGCAAAAGTAACCTTGTGTCTGCTTTGCTTTGCCAGGTGTCGGTTTGGTCCGGTGACGATGATCTGCGGCATCTTGGGGGGTGTGTTTTTGATGTGGCATCCGTGCCCGCCGCTCTCGAACACTTCTTCGAATGTCAGCGTTCCTGCTGCGAGTTTTTCTATGTATGTGTCGAGCGTCTTGATGGTTATCTGCCGTGTATGGTGCTCAAATACGCCGGTGATGCGGTTATCTATCAGTATGGCGCAGAGCGTGTGCCCGTTTCCGATGTTCAGCACGATCATTGGTTGACCGGGGTCTTTTGCGGCACTTGCTGCTCCGAATACTGCCGCAGGTCCGGTGTCCATCATAATCACATCATCGCAAACATGCGACAACGACCGCGCGACTGAGGTCATGCGCGTAAGATAGGGGGGGATTGTTTCCGGAGTGTATGCGAACGATCGCAGACTGCCGCCGCGGTCTATCACTTCCTTTAAGTGCTCGAACCTGAATATGCGGTTGCTGCCCATGCTTTCGCCATGGTCTTGCACGGCAACTGCGAACGTGCCCGGCATATCCACGCCGAACAGTCCGAGCATCTGTTCTATTGCGGGCAGATCAATATCTCCTGTTTTGATGCGGACTGCATCAGCAGGGGAATCTTTGTTCTGTGGCATGATGGTTACACCAAGACTGCGTACACGATTAAGATCATCATAGATCGTTTTTGCAGCAGTTTCCGTTGAATAGACCTGCAACCCATCTTTTAGATGTTGTTTTATGGCGCGGACGCAGGCGCCGCCGCCCATCACACCTCCGGTCATAAAGATGTCCTTGCCCAGGTGCGTGGCATCTCCGATCTGTTTTGCCACGATCGTGGTTTGTGATGGTAGGACCATTTTGAAACACTGCTCGATCTGCTTTTCGCTATCGTATATCAGGATATCCTGTGTTCCAGCGCCCACGTCGATCGCAACAGCTGATGTATCAATCGAACTTGATGTCATCATGTTCCATTAGCACCTGAAGTTCCTTTAAGCTCATGCGCCCGGTTGACTTGAATTTCTCCAGTGCGATTTCGTGTTGATCGGTGTCGATTCCCGCACTTGACCTCTCCTTTGGCATCCCTTTCATTGCATCAATATGTAGGGATAAGTCGTCGCGTAGACGCTCAACTGTTACCTTGTTCGCATCGATTGACTTGCTGAGTGGCTTGACAATGCGGTATTTCTCTTTTAATTGTGTGTGATACAGGTTTGCTTCCTTGCGAATGGCGTCCAGATTCTTGTATGTGCTGAGTAACTCCTCGTGATGTGTTTGTGACTCATCCGCAAGAATCTGGATCTCTTGATGGGCATTATCGCCAGTCTTGCGCATCTCCCGAATCTCCTTGTAGATTGGAATGAGTTCGCTATGAACTGCATCAGCTTCTCTGCTAACGACCAGTCGCTCACCAAGTTGTTTCAGCCGTTCCATAGAGTCTATCTCGTGGTTTAACGGGATATCCGCTTGAATAAAGACATACAGCTCGTTTGCATAAGCTTTTTCGAGACTTGAAGTCTGCATTTTCGCGATTGAATTGAGCTTATCGCGTTTGGCTTTCAGTTGATCCAGTCGACTTCGCTGCTGGCTTATCTGCACTTGTACTCCGCTTCGGGGTTTTTTCAGGTCGGCGATTTTCTGGTTGATGGCGTCTCTGGCCTTTCTACATGCTGATGCTTTGGTCGCGTATTCTTTGACTTTTGCATTGAGTTCATCGCGTTTATTTCGTAGTTCATCAATCGATCCGCGATGCAATTTAATTTCTTCGATTGATTTCCGTATATCCTTGTTTAAACGGTCTACCTGTTGCCTGAGACTGTTGACATGACTTTTTAATTCCTTTTCAGTCATATCCGACGCATTTTTTGGTGGATTTGAATCGTCAGTCATTTTGTTCGCCTCCTGCATCCTGTGCGGTCATTGCATTTAGCGTGCCCTCCCAATAATCAACCGCGGCAACGTGACTACTGATACGGTTCTTCAGCCAGATGTGCCGCCCACGCACCTCTTTCAGTTGCTCTGCATACTCTACAAATGACTCATGGTGCCCCTGGGACTGGTCTGCGACAGAAACAATCTCGTTGTGGCACTTATCTGCATCTTCTATCATGTTTTCGATCTCTGCAGATATGTGTTTGACCGTTCCATCGCTGGTGTTGTCGCTGTCGTCAGACCGGATCTCGTGTATCTCATCTATTCGTTTGGAGAGTTTTTTGATCTTTTCAACGATCTCGCGCTCCTTCCGGATACCCATGACCGTTGTCTGAAGTTTCCAGTCAAGTGTCTCGATGTCTTTCTGCAGACGTGCCATCTCCTGTTCATGCTTCCGTGCGCTCTGGCTGGCATTGATCAGATCAAACATCTCGATCCTGCGTTGTTTTGCCTGGTGATACAGCATTTGCCGATTATCCTTTAATTCAGCAACATGCTCGTTGATCTTGTCCCGCTCGCCCCGCTCATCCCCTGACTGTCCCTTCAGTTCGGACACCTTTGGATCAAGAACCTCGAACTCGCCCCGGTATGCATCAAGCATCCGCTTATGTTTTGCGATGACTGCATTAACAAGTGCCAGCTCATCCCATGTGTTGATGCTTTTGCTTGAAATTCTTGCATCGGATGGCTGTTCGGTGGTTTTGTCGTCATTGTTCGGTTCTTTGGGTTCTTCTGGTTTACCGGGTTCTTCTGGTATGTCAATCACGTCCTGTCACTCATACTCGTTAGCGAGCGTCACTGTCCACCATCATCTGGGCATGTGGCACACCGTCAATTATGAGCATATTGTCTTCTGTTATGAAACCGCCCTCGAGTGCATGTTTGATAGCTCGCCTGCCAATGAGATTGGCGCTCGTTGCACGTGACATACTATTCATGACTTCGGCGGGGGTCGATATCTCGCCTTTGTAGAAAAATTCAGATATTTCAAGGGTTAATGCACCATCGCTGAGGGTTTGTCCGATTAACTCACGGTCGCATATAGCAACCAGCAGAGTTTCACCGAATGTATGTGTCTTAATGTACATGAGTCCCACCGATATCATCGATCAAACACCAATCACAGGAGATCTATCACTTATTTTTTAGGTTTTCACGTTATGGTATATATAACTATGGCGCCTCGGCACGAGAATATACTTTGGCTAACCGCAGGTTTAGCTAACCACCAGATTACGCAGATTTCCACAAGAAGTAGGGGGAGGGATATGCTATGCAAGCACACCACAAACATTTTGTGTGCACTACCATTTTTCCCCGTCAGTCTCATGGTTTTTCCGCCTTAGCTAAGGCACATGCAACTACCAGCATGCCGCCCCCGTAGATGGGGGCGGGCGAGTCTCTCCTGGGTATATGGGGCAACCTCCTGAAACCCAAAACTCAGCGCATACCTGGAAGTCTCATGGAAAGTTCTTTTTTGCGGTGTTGTGGTTGCTTTACAGGACCGTTCCTACATTGCCTCAACACCAGGGAACATCATGAATTCCATGATACATTGCATGCAATCCCCGGGGCAAGCTCTGGGATTACCCATTTTGCGTTTGCAATACATCTTAGAAACGTCCCGAGAACGTGATTTCATCTCGTTCAAGGGACTTACTGGTTCATTTAGAGCCATTATTTCATCATCGAATATTGGTATAACGCCTGGGGACTTGCTGCCGCATACATATCTGCAATTGGTATAACGCCTGCGAACTTACCACCTGCCAGAACTATCAGACCGGGTATGTCGCTTCCCACCTCTATCTGAAATCTTGTGTATTTCAGTATGGCATCCATTACGTCATCCTCTGCCGATATTGTCATGAAGTTGGTAGAAACAGCCTCCTTGCTCTTCACCTTGCTGGAATCCAGCCCCTTTGCTACCACTTCTTCCAGTATCTTCCGGTAGGTTATGATCCCAACCACTTTCTTGCTTTCATCCACTACCATTACATCCAGTGCCCTGTGCTGCACCATTTCTTTTGCAGCCTCTGAAACAGGGTCCTCTGCATCCACGCTTACATATTTACCAAAGAATCCAAGGTCTTTAACTTTCATTTGTCCACCTCCTATTTGATCACTCAAGCTTCTGTGTAATCTCCACAATAGCTTTTGCGAACGGATGATCCGGTTGTTCCATTATGAATGCGCCGGAGGGTTTCTCAAGTATTCCATCGAAGTTCAACACCTCACAGTAGCAAGGTATCAGTCCTATTACGTTTAACTTGAACTTGTCCTCCAGCCACTTCCCGACTTTGCGACCCTCGTCGGTAGCAACAACCGCAGGTGCAACCTTGTTCACCAGTATGCTTACATTCTTTCCAAGGAGTTCATATATGCCACTAACGAGATTGCTTATGCCGTCGAGATCGGACTTGTATGTTGTGGTTACAACTACCACATCTTCCGACACTACGATTGCATTTACCGCGGAATAATGTACGCCAGGACTTGTGTCGAGGACGATGTAGTCCACACCATTGCTAAGCAGATATTCTTTTGCTTTTGTAAGCCTCTGGAAGGCAGTTAGATGCCATTCCTTCCCTTTCTCCATCATTTCACGCGCAGCGGTCACATCAGGATTTGCAAAGCCAATGAGCATTTTACCCCCAAGACCGAGTTTGTCACTGAAGTCCACGAGCGCGGAATCAAGTTCACACCGTCCTTCCAGATAGTCGTTTATCCAGTGGTCAGGTTCGTAGTCAAACATCGTGTTCAAGCTCGGCGCCCTGAAATCCATGTCAATCAGACATGTGGTTTTTCCACTCTGCGAGAGACGTGTCGCAACGTTTGTTGCAACAGATGTCTTTCCAGTTCCACCCCTGTAGGAATGTATTGTTATTACTTTTCCCATGTTATAGCCTCTGTATCTTTATTTATGCGTTCTCTTTGTAGTCTGAATATTCAAGTTCTTACATTGAACTTCTTGCCAAACAAACTATCAATCCGCAGGTTGTGACGTTGTCACGGCGATTGTTTCCGGGTCAACAGCTGGCAGCCCCAGAGCATTGCGTTTGTTCTCGATGTGCCGTCGTATGAGCACGGCTGCCATTGCAGGGTCCGGCTCCACGGCAAACGTTGCCCCGATCACGTCCTCCGCACCTTCGGTCAGCAGTTTTGTCACGTTAGCGCTACCAAGCACCGGTGGGGCAACACCCAGCACTGTGAAGACGCCTGACGAGACAAAGTAGGTGCCAATAGAGACTGCTTTTTCGCTCATCCATTCGGGAGCTGCGCCTGCTGCCGGAAGTTGACTGATGTCGACCCCCAGTGCGTTTGCAATAGCTGCGAGTGCGGTCAGGATTCGGCTGTTGTCTACGCAGGATCCCATGTGCAGTACTGGCGGGATTCCCAGTGCCTCACAGACGCCTTTAAGCCCGTCGCCCGCTTGTTCAGCTGCTTCAGGCAACAGAAGTCCTGCTGTGGCACAGGCGATAGCGTTACAACCGGTGGTTACTACCAGGACATCGTGCTTGATCAGTTCTCGCACAAGGGTGACATGCCCGTAGCCGTGGCGCACCTTGGGGTTGTTACATCCCACAACACCGGTGATGCCACGGATCGCGCCGCTCTTCACAGCACCAAGCAGTGGGTCAAGGCTTCCGCCCAGAGCCTTCAGAATCGCCTCCACACTGAAGCCAATCATGCATTCAGAGGTCTCTTCAGGGATGTTTACCATCTCAAGATTTCTGGATGGGTAGTTTTCCACCGCGGTTCTGACGATTTCCTTAGCGATCTCATAGGCTTGCTCCTCACAAAACTCGATGTGTGTTGCACCCGGGAACTTTGCTTTTGGTGATGTGGAGATGATCTTTGTGTGGTAGCATTCAGCCAGTTTTGGCAGGGCTGGCATGATACATTGCACATCGACGACCATTGCTTCCACAGCTCCGGTGATGATGGCTAATTCCTGCTGGAGGAAGTCGCCTGCGATTGGGATTCCGTGACGCATGAGTAGTTCATTGCCGCTGCAGCAAAGACCCACCACATTGATGCCTTCCGCGCCCTGCTTCTTTGCAAGTTCGATTAGCTCGGGGTCTTCTGCTGCTTCAACGATCATCTCAGACAGGGTGGGCTCATGCCCATGGGCAATGATGTTCACCTGATCCGCCTCAAGTACGCCCAGGTTGGATACGCCCCGGACAGGCTCGGGAGTTCCGAAGAGAACATCAGTGAGTTCGGTTGCGATCATGGAGCCACCCCAACCATCGGCAATAGACGTCCTGAGCCCATGCAGGATCAGGTTGACATAGTCGTTATCTACGCCGATGTGTGTGCGATGCATCGACTCCACGATCTCACGGTCAACACCGCGCGGATCAACGCCAAGTTTCTGCCACAGTTCGACGCGCTTCTCAGGTGCTCGGCGAGTGGAACGTATCGGACCTTCCTGGTTGCCAAACTCCGCATAAGTGGCATGCGACAGATCAAGGGCGATCTCTTCTTTGGATCTGCCCTCTACTTCTATGTCGTACTCTCTTGCGAGTGCCTCCAGTTTCGCCTCGTCCTTGATTGCATAACCGCCGCTTTTTCCTTGTGCGGTGAGAAGCAGGGTGTGGACAACGTCGCGTCCGTGGTCAGAGTGTGCTGCAGCGCCTGCTGCGATCATGCGCAGCAGATTTCTGGCAACGATGGTGTCAGCCGTAGCACCACATACACCCTTCTTGGGACCGTTTTTCTCGAATACTTCAATGTAACAGGGTCCCATCGTGCAGTTCTGACAGCAGACACCCAGTTCACCGTAGCCGCACATGGGTTGTTGAACTGCCAGTCGTTTCCAGGCGGTCTCACGCCCCTGTTTCGCCGCGATCCGCAGCATAGACTGAGTCGCCGGATCAATCGAACGCTTTGTAGCACGATCTTGTGTAACCATTTTTAGCACTCCCACTATTTAGATGGTAAATCCAATGTACCCACCACTGAGAATTTACCCACCACTGAATGTAGTGTTAGACGCTATAGCATAAAAGACCACCCTTTCCAAACCCTGTCAGGTTCTTGTTGCAAAGTTTACAGCGGTGACTGATGATCACCATTAATATGCTTAGTCAGGAGTGCTACATACTCACTTACTCCTTTTGCATCAAGTGAATCTCGAGATTTTTCTCTTAATTTTCGTTTGAACGACTCTTTCTCTGCCCTGATCGGACTTATCTTCCGCTCGATCAGTTCGTTGTACATATACTTTATGCGGAGTAGTGATTTTATTTGTGTTATTAATTCTAAAGAATTTACGGGTCTTGTAAGAAAGTTATCCACTCCCGACTCAATAGCTTGTATTTTATATCTCATTTCATTAAGCGCGGTCACCATCACAACCGGTATAAACAGCGTCTCTGCTTTTCCCCGCAACATTTTGATGATTTCAAAACCGTTTAGACCAGGCATCACCGCATCAAGTAAGATCAAGTCGGGCGGTTCACCTTCAACTTTTTTAAGAGCTTCTTCTCCACTATATGCAGCCACCACTTCGTAGCCTGCCGCACCCAACTGCGCCTCAAATAACTCGATATTCATGGGTTCGTCATCAACCACAAGTATCTTAGGTCTCTTTTGTTCCACCATAGCATCCGCTTTTTCCAGCATTGTCCGGGCTGCCGGGTCCGCCGCCACATCAGAAACTTCTGACTGGAGCATGATGTTTTCAAAGTCATCGATGGTGAAACCGTCAAGGATATGGTATTCAGGTTCTATTATCATGTTCACAATCTCCACTACTTTACCCAGGCGTTTGCGCGGATATGCACAAACAACGATCTTGATGATCTATGTAATTATCGTCTCTTATCGTATATAAAACCATTGGTTTGTTATGGATCATGTAAAAAATATAGCAAAACATCACATCCTGGTTTATAGCCAGACCACCGAGCATTTCTCACCCCACCATCCAAAAACCGGTGTAATCTCCAGGTGCGCAGTACCACGTTTTCCAAGAATAGAATCACACCAAAAAACGCTTCTCCATCTTTGTCAGGTTCTCGCAGCCCGATTCTGTGACCACCACCAGATCCTCAAGCCTGATGCCCCCAACCGCCGGATCGTACAACCCCGGCTCGATCGTTACCACGTTCCCAGCTTTCAGCACCTCGCCACCGCTGGCAACTGCCGGCGCCTCGTGAACATCCAGCCCGACACCGTGCCCGGTCGAATGAGGAAACAGCTTCCGGTATCCGCGGTCATCAAAAAGATCGCAAACCACGCCGTGGACTTCATCTCCGGATACGCCTGCACGAACCACCTGAATCGCTGCGGACTGCGCGTCAAGCACAGCCTCATACATCTCGATCAGTGCCTGTGAGGGGTTGCCTCGCGCTACCGTGCGCGTCATGTCTGCATAATACCGCTCCTTCTCAAGACGCGGGAAAATATCGATCACGATGCTCTCGTCCGCCTTAAGCATGCCTGCACCCATGTTATGCGGCTCTGCCCCGTCTTTTCCGCCTGCCACAATCGTGCTGCATGATTCGCACCCGCAGTCGATCAGGGTGTGCTCAATCACCGCCCTGATCCGTTCTGACGTCAAAGCCGGACCCAAGTCCGCTGAATCTACCGGATCCCCCGAGTATACCTGATCAACCAGTACCCTATCACGGACTCCTGCACTCCGGATCGCGTCGATCGCGCGCTTCATGGCAGCCTCACAGCACTCTTGCGCCTTTCTGATCTGTTCAATCTCTCCCCTGGTTTTTACGGTGCGCAGTTCTGAGATCCAACCCCTGGCGGGCACAACCTCAATTCCCCGACTTCGCAAGTCATCTGCAAGGAATAGGGGGAAGTTGTGCGGAACCTCGATGCGAGTTATCCCTTCGTCATGTAAAAGTTCGGCTACAACCAGATTGTATGCAGTTTCCCGCCCATACCGTTTTGATTTTTCGATTATGTTATAATCTGCGGTTGTGCGAACGTCAGTGATCCTGGATTCATTAAGGGCGCGGCCAAGTTCCATCTGTGAGATCAGGAGAATCTCTCGTTTCCCCGAGTTTAAGTATAAGAACTGGTCTTGCGCAAGGAACCTTGTTACGTAGTATAGATCCTGATCATGGATGCTGTCATCAATTATGAGGGTGGGATTTTGGGTCATGGGGTTGGTGTTGCAGGGTTATGATGTTAGGCTGTTATGATGTTAGGCTGTTGCGATTGTGCGGGTTTGGAGTTGCGGGCGATCGAAAGTCAGGCACCCTCCCTCAAACAATCTCACCATCCAGCAGCCGGATGCTCCGCTGCGTCCTCTCTGCAAGATCCTGATCATGTGTGATCACCACAACCGTCTTGCCGCGGTCATGCAGATCCCAGAGAATGTTAAAGACCATGTCGCCCGACTTCGTATCCAGATTGCCGGTTGGCTCATCCGCAAGAATGATGTCAGGGTCGTTTACAAGTGCTCTTGCTATCGCGACCCGCTGCTGTTGACCTCCCGAGAGTTGACCGGGATAATAATCGATCCTGTGACCGAGTTCGAGTGATTCGAGAATCTCCGTTGCCCGAACTCTCCGCTCATCAATATCCATTTCCCGAAGTACCATGGGAATTTCAATGTTTTCAAGCACTGTGAACGTTGGTATAAGGTTAAACTGCTGGAAAATGAATCCAAGCACCTCCCGCCTGACCCGCGCCCGTTCGTTCTCGTTCATGTCCGAGACCTTGTAGCCCCCGATGTAAACATCACCTCTTGTCGGCATATCAAGAATCCCTATCTGGTTCATGAGCGTGGACTTACCAGAGCCGGACGTGCCTATGATCGATACGAACTCGCCCGCGTCAACCGCCATGCTCACATCCCTGACAGCGACCGTTGATGCCTCGCCCTCGCCAAATATCTTCCAGACGTGCACAAGTTCAATGATCGCGTCAGCCATTGTTGTTCACAGTTCACCCAAGGTCTCGTTTACGTATGGTGCATGTATGTCACGCCTTCGCGGCTGAGCATTTCATCACAGACCGGTCCGGGTTTCCCGTCCGCGATCAACTTACCATCTTCGATCAGTATCGCGCGATGAGACACCTCTCTCACAAAATCAAGATGATGGCTGATCAGCACGATCGTTGTCCCGAACTCGGCGTTGATCCTTTTCAACGAATTAGTGACGTCACGCAGCGTTATCGGGTCCAGGTCACCGAATGGTTCATCAAGCAACAGTATCTCAGGACGGTGCGCAAGCGTGATCGCAAGCATCGCCCGTACCTTCTCGCCACCTGACAATTCCTGCGGGTACTTATCCAGCACATCCATCGGGAGGTCAAGAGCACGGAATATTGGTTCTGCATACGCAATAGTCTCTGTACGCGGAAAACGCGGGAATAACTCATGAAGAATGTCCGGGGTGTATCCAAGCTCCCCCAGTTTGTCCTTTGCGCCGGTTTCAGGCATGTCAACGATCTGATACAGTATATCCAGCACTTCATCAGATATGCCCAGTTCAGCTGCCCGGTCCTTTGCGATCTCTATCACGTGCTGCCCCTTTACGCCGAGTTTGAATGCAAGCTGGTCCACAACCTGTTCGTGCGGGCTTAACGCAAACTCCTGGAACATGATCCCGATCTTTTGCCTGACTGCCATCCGCTGCTTGTGGTACTTGCTCAAGTCCACCCACCCATCATCCTGCCTGTAAAGCACCGATCCTTGCTTTGGAAACAGGAAACCAGACATTATATTCCACAAAACCGTTTTGCCCGCGCCACTCGGACCTATGATCGATGTAATCTCACCCTTGTTAATCCCGAAGTTAACCGAGTCGAAAACCAGCGTTTTCGCCCTGAGCGCTACGAGATAAAAGCTGTGCGAAACATCATCCATTTTTATGATTACATCCCCGTCAGAAGCCACTTCAGAGAGCGGTGCCGGCTCGGACATGCCTTTTAAGAAATCAGCAATTACGGAGTCCGGATCACCTTCACTAACGATCTTCCCATTCTCGATCCATATCAGCCGATCTGTAAGATACGTATGGATATCCGGCAGATGCGACGCATAAAGCACGGTAAGCCCGGTCTCATGATTCACCTTCTTTATTGTGTCAAGCATTTCCTGTTTGGTGGCAGGACATGCCATAGTTGCAGGCTCATCAAGCAGAAGAATCTTTGGCTTCTTCGCAAGCTGTCTTGCTATGATCACCCGCTGTTTTTCGCCTCCGCTCAATGCATAATCGATATGGCGTGCTTTATCCTCCATACCCACCATCCTCAAGTAGCCCATCGCCTCCTCAAGCATGTCATCATAGTTGGGCAAATCCGTTGACGGCATCTCCTCATAACCAATTTTAAGCGAATATATCTTGCGAATAACGTCATTTACCGCATAATCCGACCACAACGCAAACGAACGCTGAAGATGTATGGCGGTATGCCGTCTAAGCTCTACTAACAGCTCCTCCGGCGAGTCCGGCACCATTTCCAGCCCATCCAGATTCAGCGCCCCTTCGTCAAACGTCTCAGTCCCGCGAACGATATTTAAGAGCGTGCTTTTTCCGCCGCCACTACGCCCGATCAAACCCACGATCTCACCATCATTCACATCGAAACTGATCCCATCAAGTGCCCTGACCTTCTCAGAGCCGATACTATAGTCCTTTACAAGATTGTTGATCTGCAACATTTTTGTCATGTATATTCTCCGGTCACTGATTCGGTTAATGCATCTGTTCTGTTGCATGTATTTAACGTTTTGATGATGACAAGCAAACCTCCCGACATGCAGGCAGTATACCCCCCATAAGTCAAAAACGATTTTTTCACAAAAAATCGAGTAAAAACTGCCCTCCGGGTCGGAATAACAGTTTTTGTGAAAAGTTTGCGGGTGAGAAATGCCCTTTTGGGGGGCTGGCGATATATTTCTTCATAAATAGGGGTGGTGTGTAGAATACTCGAACGTTATAGTGTGTGTGCCACATAAAAAAGAAAAGAGGGGAAGGAGCTTGCAATCCTGCCCTGAAACGAGTAGGGGTGTTTGCGTTCCTTAATATATGCATCTGGTGGGGGTATATAAGTGCATGATCCAAGAGCGGGGTGAAAGTGAAACCGGAAGTGAATGGAACAAACACGGAAAACCGGTTAACATCATTTCCAGTAGCCATGATGGGCGCTCAATCAGGAAATCCACCATCCTAACTCGCGTTTAAAACAGCATCATGCCAACCAGTGCCAGAACTGTGGTCACCTTGGTGCTTACAGAAAAATAAAGTAGCAAAGTTGGCTGATGTCACGCTACATCCCTGACATTCGTGCGATTCGTTCATTCGTGCCATTCGTGATCCTTTATGCCGATTTTATCACGAATTTCACGAATGTGCCGAATGCCACGAATTTTAACAGATTGTTTTCTGGCAAGCCCTTGGCAAGTGTTGCCAGATGAGCGCTTGATGTCGGCTACGCCAGCAAGATCCCCTTAGGGTATTTTTGAGTTCTTGCGTTCCTGCGTTCTTTGGCTGAGCCTTTTGTGAGGAAAGTGGAAGAGTTATTACAAATACGTGAAAAACAAGATGAATAAAGGCGATCATCACATGAAAATCGAAGACAAATTCACCGAACTAAGATCCCGCGGCGAAGGCGCGCTCATCGCATACATCTGCGCGGGCGACCCGACGCCCGAGGGCACAACTGAGATTGTGCATGCGCTGGTGCGCGGCGGTGCGGACATCATCGAACTCGGGCTACCGTTTTCAGATCCGATCGCTGATGGTCCAACGATCCAGGCATCGATTGAGCGGGCGCTTGATGCAGGAATGACCCCGGATATCTTCTTTGAGCTTGCCAGATCGCTGGATGTGGACGCAGATGTGCCGCTCGTTGTGATGACGTACTACAACCTCATATTCAAGCGGGGGCTTGATCGTTTCGTTGCTAACTGCGTGGAAAGCGGGATCGCCGGCATCATCGTCCCTGATCTACCGGTTGAAGAGTCGGAGGATCTTGCCACGCATTGCAGGAAACACGGGGTTGACCTGATATTCCTGATTGCGCCAACCACATACCCAGAGCGCATGCAGCGGATTGTGGATAAGGGTTCTGGTTTCATCTACCTCGTTGCAAGAACCGGTGTCACCGGGGCAAGGGATGATGTTGCGGAATCAACGCTCTCCCTGATTGATAAGGTGCGCGGCACAACCCGCACAACCACACCACTTGCAGTTGGGTTTGGCATATCTACCGGTGATCAAGCGTCAACTATTATTAAGGAGGGTGCTGATGGCGTGATCGTTGGTTCGGCGTTCGTAGATATAATCGCTGACGGAAGTTTGGTGCCAGAGCGCATCGAGGAGCTTGCGCAGGGGTTAAAGGCTGGCTGCCGTCGGGACTGACTGCACCCCCCCCAAAAAACCGATACATTAAAGTTCAATCCAATCAGTGTATTATAATTCATCCGTAGCAGACAAGATATGTCATTATGACTACGGTGGTGCGTGATTCATGGACAAACAAACAATAAACGCCGTTAACACCATGCTGGACGAATCCCCGCAGAGGGGTTTTGAAGAAGGTGTGGAACTGGCGATTAACCTGAAGAATCTTGATCTGAGCCAACCGCGTTTTCGGGTGGACGAAGAGATCATACTTCCACATGGTCTTGGCAGACCAATCTCGGTTGCGGTCTTTGCACGTGGCGAGACCGCGATTGTGGCAGATAAGGCGGGTGCCGACCAGATCATCGATCCGGATTTGATCGATGAGTATGGCGATGATAAAAACAAGGCAAGAGGTCTTGCAAATGCACACGACTTTTTCATCGCGGAGACTGCGTACATGCCAGCCATAGGAAAGAAGCTTGGAGCAATTCTTGGTCCCCGGGGCAAGATGCCAGAGCCGCTGACGCCTGACAAGGACATTGCCCAGATCATCAACAAGATACGAAACAGCATAAGAATCAGGTCCAAAGACCGAAAGACTTTTCATGCGCCGGTCGGGCGGCGGAATATGTCCGCTGACGAGCTTGCTGAAAATATAGAGTCGGTGATCATCAGACTCGAAGATGTGCTGGATAAGGGTGTGCAGAACATCAGGTCCATCTATGTGACGACGACGATGGGTACATCTGCAAAGGTGAGGTGAGTTGTTATGGATATACTGACAGAACACCGCACAGCACACATTCCACAGTGGAAGCTTGACGAGATTGAGAACATCAAGCAACTGGTAGGCAAGTATCCGGTGATGGGAATTGTGGGGATCCGCGACATACCGGCAAAGCAGCTACAGGAGATGCGCCGAAGTCTGAAGGGCGTCGCAAAATTCCACCTTTACAGGAACAGCCTTTTGCGCCGTGCATTTGATCAGTGTGATGATACCGTCGGCGCGATGGAGGAACACATCAACGATCAAACCGCGCTCATCTTTACCGACTTAAATCCGTTCAAACTATTCAAGCTGCTTGAGGCAAGCAAGACAAGTGCCCCGATCAAAGCAGGTGCACTCGCACCCGAAGACATCGTGGTGAAAGCAGGTCCAACCTCATTTGCCCCGGGACCGGTCATAGGCGATCTGCAGAACGCAGGCATACCTGCCAAGATCGATAAGGGCAAGGTCATGATCAGGACGACAACGGTGGTTGCACATGCAGGCGAGCCAGTGTCAAGGGAGCTCTCTAAGATGCTTACGCGTCTTGAGATCTATCCGATGACGGTCGGTCTCGATCTCCGAGCTGTTTACGATGCAGGCACAGTACTTGAGTCGGGCGTTCTGGATATCAATGAGGCTGAGTATACGGACAACCTTGCAATAGCTGCCACACGCGCATTCAATCTTGCCATTGGCATTACATACCCGTCGAACGCAACAATCCTAACGCTGCTTTCGCAGGCATCAGCCGGTGCAAGGAACCTTGGTATAAACTCCGCCATACCCGTGCCGGGTCTTGTCGATACGCTGCTTCAGGTGGCGCAGTCAAAGGCAACCTCGCTTGCATGTAACATTGATGACCCTGCTGCGCTGGGAGATGCTTTGCAGGCTTTACTCCCAGCGCAGGCAGCAGTAGAGGAAACAGCACCTGTTGCAGAGGCAACCGAAGAGACAGCGGAAGATGCATCGGGTGGAGACTCACAGGAAGCGGCAGAAGAAGAGTCAGCGGAAGAGAAAGAAGAGGAAGCGGCAGAGGGGCTTGGTCTTCTATTCGGATAACCTGACAACGAACGATCAACGAATAATCAATCATTAGAGGTGAACTAAATATGGAATATATATATGCAGCATTAATACTGCACAACGCAGAGAAAGACGTAACCGAACAGGGAATAAACAGCATACTCGATGCAGCAGGCGTCGAGGTGGATGAATCAAGAGTAAAAGCACTTGTTGCAGCGCTTGATGGCGTTGACATCGAGAGCGCAATCGCGCAGGCAGCAGTAGCACCAGTTGCAGCAACAGCAGCACCAACAGGAGGCGCGGCGGACGCTGCACCAGCAGCAGAAGCAGCACCAGCACCAGCAGCTGAAGAAGCAGAAGAAGAAGCAGAAGAAGAGGAAAAAGAAGAGGCAGGAATGGCAGGTCTTGGCGCACTGTTCGGATAATCACAGACATGCAAGACCTATTACAGAGATTATCAGACGCGCACGGAATCTCCGGATACGAGGACAGCGTTCGTGAGATCACCCGCCAGGAACTCGCCCCCTACGGAGACCTGAGGGTAGACGCGCCAGGCAACCTGATATTCACAAAGAAAGGTACGAAGGATGACACAAGCCCCAGCATCATGCTCGCCGCACATCTCGATGAAATCGGGCTTGTGGTAAAGCACATCGATGACGAAGGCTTCCTCAGGTTCGTTAAGGTCGGTGGATGGTTCGATCCGACCTTACTCAACCAAAGGGTGATTGTTCACTCGGAAAAACCATGCATCGGCGTGATCGGGTCAAAACCTCCGCACGTCATGAAAGAGGCAGACAGAAAAAAGCCGGTGGACTCAAAAGACATGTTCGTCGATGTCGGCGCATCATCAGCAGACGATGCAGCAAAAATGGGAATTGAAACCGGAACAGCGATCTCAATCGACCGCAACTTCACCCCACTTGCAAACGACAAGATCACCGGAAAAGCCCTTGATAACCGCGCCGGTGTTGCACTCCTCATAGAGGCAATGAAACAGATCAGCAAGACCGATATCAAGTCAACCGTCCATGCAGTCTTCACGGTTCAGGAAGAGGTCGGGCTCAAAGGAGCAAAAACCTCCGCATTCGGGCTCGACCCAGACGTTGCAATTGCACTTGACGTCTGCGTCGCAGGCGACCACCCCGGCATCAACAAAACAGACTCCGCAGTGGCAGCCGGAAAAGGTGCGGTCATAACAGTGATGGACGCAGGCGGAAGAGGTGTGATCACACACCCCACAGTGCTCAAATGGCTGCGCGAGACTGCTGATACAAACAAGATCCCATACCAGCTCGACGTCTCCGACGGCGGCACAACCGATGCAACAGCAATCAGCCTGACACGCGCGGGAATCCCGTCAGGAGTTCTTTCAATGGCAACACGCTACATCCACTCACCAGTCGAGGTACTCTCGCTTGATGACATGAAAGCATGCGCTGACCTGATCGTTCACGCAGTTGGTACGGCAGAAAAGTGGTTCTGAGCAATCAGAACCACTACTAAGCGCCGATGATGACAACCACGACTGAAACGGTGATGAACCCTATGAGACCTGAGGCGCGTTTTTTCCGGTTCCGGAAAGACTCGGTAAACCATGCGAAGGTTAAGTGGCTCTGTGGTAGCTCCCGTGACAGTCAATCATCACTAAATTGATATATCGCTATCTGCATACTAAACAGTCGCTTGTTAATTGTCCGGACCATGCGAGAACTGAGTAGACTCACCATTCATCATGTCCATTGAGATTTTAGCAGATCCTATGGTTAATTATTTATATATCTAACACACTGTAACATATTCATTGAATCTGAGAGGATGGATTTCAATGGATATAATCGAGAAACTGTTAGATACCCCCCAACACTAAGATTGAAAGCATCAAATTAAATGAAGAAAATGATGTCATCATCACTGTGCGAAGCACGATCAACAGCACTCACTGCCGTAAATGCGGCAGAAAGATCAGGCAAACCCCATGGGCATGATTAAGCGATCATGTTGCGTTATTTGCCGATTTTTGGTATCCACTCCAAAAAGGAGGGTAAGACGTATTCGGGCTTCAATTTACCTAAATCTTGTGTTATGATCCGCTTTGATTTCTAAAGATCATCTGTTATCGATTTAGTAGCATTTTATTATACATTTAAGATTTAAACTAACACCTATTGCGTGATTTAAAACACTATTTGCATAAGACAGTAACAACAAATTGTTGATTTTTAGATAATACCCCCATTTACCCTCTAATTTGGAGGGGATACGATTTTTGGGCGGAAAACTTACATCCGCATCTACCCGGCAAGATATCGGTGCACCCATTGCGAAGGCAAACCGACAACAACACAGAAATTGCATGAGTATAAAGCGAGAAGCTCATGCACGGGTAGCGTATGAAGAGCACCTATTACTTCAATTAGTGAATAGTACTTATTAGATGTTAGTATAAAGGAAGACATAGGTTACGAGACTGTTGTGGGGGCTATCCAGCGCCATATTAGTGATACGGTGAATTGGGCTGAGATCAAGAGATTAAATGTTATAGGGCTCGATGAAATCACCTTGAAAAAGGGGCACAAGGACTTTGTGGTGATTGTGACAGCGCGCGATTGTGGCAACATAACCATACTAGCAGTGCTCAACGATCGTAAAAAGAGTACTGTGAAGGAGTTTTTTATCGAGTATTCCCGAACGATTGAAAAAGACGGTCACGACAGTCTGTTCAGACATGTATGACGGCTATATTAATGCTGCAAAGGAAGTTTTTGGAGAAGATGTTGTGGTTGTGATTGACCGTTTTCACGTTGCCAAACTGTATGGAGGAGGGCTGGATAACCTTCGAAAGAAGGAGATTGCACGTTTGAAGGCAGAGTTGGCAGAAGAAGAAGAAGAAGAACATAAAAACCTGAAGGGGGTGATGTGGCCACTACGCAAGAATACAAGAGATTTGGTGGACGCGGAGTTAGAAGTCTTGAAACGGTTATTTAAATATTCTTGATGTTAGAAATAACATATAAACTTCGTAATGATTTGACCGATATATTTAATTCGGATATTTCTAAAAGCGAAGCGCAGGTTAAAATCGATAATTGGATTAATGAAACCATAAAAAGCGGGTTAACTTGTTACAACAACTTTTTATCAACATTAGACACGCGGATGTGCGAGATTATAAATTACTTTATAAACCGACAAACAAGTGGATTTGTAGAAAGGCTGAATAACAAGATTAAGGTGACCAAACGCCGTTATTATGGAATTCTTAATGTCAAACATCTATTTCAGCACATACATCTTGATTTAAATGGATACCCATTATTTACTTGATTTATCATGAAGATCAATTTCACGAGAATTACCAAAGAGCCGGTATTTATTAGACTCTGAATGTTTCTACCGATTCTGGTATATGCCTTATCATCAAGAGCATCGAGATCCTTCTGTGCGCTCTTCTTGATACGGATCTCATACAACTTGTTTCAACCTGTGCCTTCTGTAGCCCCCATAATCCATCGTTTCTTCGGTTTTCAACACTTCAAAATCCATAGCGTCTTCATAGTCTTCTAACATCCCTATAACTGCTTTAAATGTAGGGATATCCATAATAACTCCCTTTTTCTCGTTATTTTGGTAAACATACTGCAAATTCTCTTCTTTTATCTTAAGCATCTTCACCCTCCTTATCTACTTTAAAATCTATTCAGCAACACCTCATTTAAGGATTACGATTCCCCCCTCATCTTTCTGTTCGTCCGCCATTCCCCAATTATCAGAAAAACCAAACCGCACATCTCACCAAAGATTGTCCCGCCCAATCGGACAAAATCGCCCCCGTCCCGTATCATCGATCGGGTCACCCCACAGTCCGGGTGTGCTTTCGGATGCCTCCGCCAGAATCACTCATATCGTCCTGGGACTCCTGCGCAGCGAGAAGGACGAGGTTCTCGCGTATTTCGGAGTTTTGGGCGCCAGCCGGCTGCCGTCGGGAACTGCCGTCTCGTAGCTGAGTGCGGTCTGGTGCATGGGTGTGGTGGCGGTCCCGGTCCATATTGATGTGGCTTTCGGTGTTTGCGAAAATTTGTTGCGGATGCTTGCCGTCCGGTGACTGCGATTTCAGTTGTACCCAAATTGGGGACAACTCAAACGGTTTGGATGCCCGGTCTTTGGCGTTGCCCCGGTGCGGTCCGGGCGTCGGGCGGTCTGCCATGATGGCGACTTAATTCCATTAACACCCGTATATTGAGAACGTTTTCCATCATCAGTCCTACATCAGGTTAACAATCTGGAAAATATCAGTATGCTAACAAATATTAACGTTAATGAGATAAATATTTTAAGACGGTTAACATCCACATTTCTAATAATCTGGGGTCCTATCTGCCCTCCAATAACAACTGAAGGTAGTACAAAAATCAGAACGCTCATTAATGCAGTTCGATTATCGACGAGTTCATTGACGAACACTGGATTCATTCGGGTCAATGCGGCTACAATATCTACAATAAATATAATAACAACTGCTGAACCGATAACTTCGGATGGATGCCCGATTCGTTCATGGTTCCACATCCCAGGGACTATCAGCTTGCCCAAACCGGTGGCAATTAATCCCTTTAAGAAGCCAGCAATAATTCCCACTTCCCAGAAAATTTTCTGATGCTTAACTTTTGCTTTCTGTGTGTTGCTACTGGAAATAAGCTGATATAGCCCATATATAAATACAAATAAGCCAAAAATAAGAATGAGAACTTTTTCATTAACGTAAGATGCCAGAAGAGAACCAACGATGGCAGCAGGAACTGTTGTGATCAAATACTGTTTTACTATATACCAATTGACAGTTCCCTGATAGACATTTCTGATTACGCCACTCCCAAATCCAAATAACATAGTTAAAAGCGCTAACCAGAAAACGATTCTGGGATTCAATCCGATGAAAAATAGATATACGGGTATCCAGAAATTGGCTCCAGATATGCCAGAAGTCATCGAGATGATACTAATAACTATACCGATGGGAAAAAGATACCAATATGTGAACTCCATGAATGTAAATTATTTTTGATAGTTATATGTGGTTCGGAATGACTTCCACACATCTAATTATGAATTGGTCTTCCCGAAGTCACTAAATTTTATAAATACCAGACTCAACAAAAATACACCCCATTCACCTCGACTTCGGACAAAACCGCGTAAGCCCAAGCATCTGCGCAACCCCTGCGATGCTGATCACATAAAATACCGCCTTCGCCCCCGCAACTTCCAGTATCACCTCAAGCGTCCCGTTAACAACCGTCGTCCCCGTAACAAGCGATTGAATCGCAGCATCGCATCGATGACACCAGGCAGCACCACATTAGACGCAATCACCGTCGTGCACAGCGCAATATCGAGACAGACGAGCGGCAGCTCTGCAAGGGGTTCTTGTGACCAGGGTCAGGGAATCGGATAGTATTATAACATATAGGAATCTATAGTATACTATATGGCAGCTACCACAACGATCTGCATAGAACCCGGAGTGAAGGACCTACTGACAAATCTGAAACGTCACCCTCGTGAATCATATAATTCTGTCGTTGCGCGGTTGACGAATCTGGCGATCGATTGCGAACCACTGAGCGATGAGGCGATACAAGGCATCGAAGAGGCACTTGAAGACATTAAACATGGGCGCCTGCACTCCGAAGAAGAGATCATGAAAGAGTTTGACCTGCTATGAGCTACAAGGTCAACTATACCGCAAAAGCGAGAAAGGATCTCAAAAACCTGCCCCCGGCTGTTGCAAAGAGGATTATTCTATCGATCAATAGTATCAGGGATGACCCCTACACTCATGCCAAGAAGATCAAAGGGGCGAAACGCCATCCACTTTACACCCACCGCGTCGGTGACTACCGGGCGATCATGGACATAACAGAGGATCGCCTGCTAATCATGGTGATGGAAACAAGGCACAGAAGCAAGATATATCGGAAATATTAATGTGATGCGATAAACCACGAGTCGCATTGCACATAACTCTTCCAGGAGTCTGCCGGATCGACCCCCACATCCGGGAACTTGCATGTAATGGTATGCCAGTCCCGGATCATCGATCAAGTCATCCCACAGTCCGGGTGCGCTTTCGGATACCTCCGCCGGAATCGCTCAGGTCGTCCGGGGGCTCCTGTGCAACGGAAAGGAGGATTCTCGCGTATTTCGGAGTTTTGGGCGCCAGCCTGCCGCCGTCCGGAACTGCCGTCTCGTAGCTGAATGCGGTCTGGTGCATGGGTGGGGCATCTGCGGTTCCAGTCTGTATGATATGGCTTTAGGTGTTTGCAAAAATCTGTTGCGGTACTGCTTGCCATCTGGTGATTGCAATTTTAGTTGTACCCAAATTGAGGACAACTCAAGCGATTTGGATGCCCGGTCTTGACGTTGCCCTGGTGCGGTCCGGGAATCGGGCGGTCTGCCAATGCGGGGGCGTACGTCAACGACACTGCAATATGGTTGCGGGGCATCTTTAACCGAGGGGGGTCCGCGTATATGGGATGATGACGAGCGCGGACAGAGGTGGGGATAGAGCGATTCAAAAGGTTTAAATGCAGCGGCTGATTAATGAAACATATATGTTTGATAATAGGTGATACGGTGAAGATATGACGATAGAAGAACCTAAGCCTACTCAAGTCCAAATCGAAGGATTGAATCTCAGAAATATTTTCGATGATAAATTTATAGGCGCGCTGGAAAAAGCTATAGGAAGAACTCCGTATTATATCGCAGTACGACTCGTCGATTTCGATGATGATAAGAGCGAAATCATAAGTCTGTTTCATGGAAATAAAGAAAAATCAGATCAGAATCTCTTAAATATAGACGCATCAGATCCAGAAACACTTGATAAAGTGGTGAAAGCTGTCATAAAATATTATGGGGGATGTGAAGATGATCACTCCGAATAATGTCAATGTCTCTGACCCTTATATGTCAGAGTTCGGCTTATATGGAAAAATTGAACCATTGTCTGATCCAAAACGTTTCATAGAGGGGTGGGCAAAGAATGTCTCTGGAAAAGAGCGACATAAAAGAGAGATACTTTTTGATGCAAATTTTTTAGCCAGAGAATTTGAAGATCTAAAAAATAAGAATAAAATCCTTAACGAACGGCTTGAAAAAATAGAAGAAGAATTATCAAAAACGCACCTGATAGGAGTTCATAACCTCATGTTTTCTCATAATGTAATAGATGAAATATGGGATGAAGAAGATGACACCCTATAATTTAAATGTTGCTCAACGTGAAATTGTTTGGTTGGAATTTCCTTTTTCAGATTTATCCGATTCAAAAACCAGACCTGGACTAATAGTGTCGAATAATTCATATAACAAAAATCATTCGGATGTTATTTGCTGCGCGATCACCAGCAAAAAGCGTGACGATTATTGTATTGGAATTAACAACACAGATATTGAGATTGGAAAACGTTTTACAAAAAAAAGCCGAGTTAGATATGATTGGATTCTTAAAGTGGATAAAAAATTAATTAAAGGAAGGCATGGAACACTAAAAAAAGAAAAAAGCCGAGAAATAATTAATGCAATTCAAAAATTAATAAACATAGAATAACAAAACAGTGTTACCAATTGAGTTGAGCCTGACCATAACCCACCCCCTAAAACCCTGATAATCATCCGATTCACACCAAACCCCCCATACACTCGAAAGTACAGTGATAGATTCCGAAGTCGCCAAACCCCGCCCTTAAGTATAGATCCAGCACATAGTGTTTTCACGTTCGGATAACCCTCAACAAGACAATTACACGGTTAAGTCATAAGTGAAACCATGCGGCGATTATGAGGAGGTTCTCTGCACCTTCACCAATTCCCGATTACCATCTCTTCTACCAGTTCTATTAACCGCAGATGCACGCAGATACCCAACTAACAAATCCACATTCATCTGCGTTTACCAGCGGTCCATTATATTTTCAACTGACCGAAAGAACTCTGCAAAACCGGTATCGAGAGGATGGATAGATTGTTACTCTGATGGAGATCAGGTTCACGGTCACGAAAGGTACTATAAGCCCGAGTTTTTCGCCATCAGTTCTGTCAACCGACTACAAATAATGTGATCGGAACCGAGAACACTTGCCCTACCAATCAAACACAGTCGTTCCAGTCCCGGATCTTTCGATCGGGCGATCCCAAAGTCCGGGTGCGCTTTCGGATGCCTCTGCCAGAATCGCTCGTGCCGTCCAGAGACTCCGGTGCAGCGAGAAGGGGGGATTCTCGAGTATTTCGGAGTTTTGGGCGCCAGCCTGCCGCCGTCTGGGGCTGCTGTCTCGTGGCTGAGTGCGGTCTGATCTGTGCGCTGGATAGTGGGAAAGTCCAGACGTATGGTGAGCCCCTTGCAGCGGTTCTTACATATCCGAATCACGAGAGACCCCCCCCCCAGATCGATTACGTTGATATGTTCCGCATCCGTACTTACACACTCATCAGATCTCGTCTATCAACTCTAAAAATTTGATGTATTGTTCGCTACCAATTCTCCAACCCTTTCTGATCATCTCACCCATTTTTTCTACGGATTCTTGCTTGCTTAACGAACCACGCCGTATTGCTTGAAATATCAGGTAGAAGGTCCCGTGCACATTCACATTACACATTTCACCGATTTCTCTTGCGATTCCATCATCGATGATGGCGACGCACCCATATTCGCTTGCCAGCGCCATAACATCCATCTCTGCAGCGTGTATCTCGCTCTCAAAACCGGTAAACTTGCTGGCAGGATCCACAATTTTTATCGTGCCGCGTTTGATGCACTCTTCGATGATAAATGAGTCTGCATCACCCCTTTGTTTTCCAACCGTGACAACTTCGTCAAATACCAGCCCCGGGATCAGTAAATCATCCCCGGTTTCCTCTATTATTGAGATGAGACCGACTTTAGCGAGATATATCAGCGGGGTGGAGTTGAGTACAACCGTCATTCTGTTGCTGCATTAAAATCCTTTTGGATGTCCCGTGTTGATATGTTCAGGGGGATATCTCTTTCTTTTAAGAGCTCCAGCATCGCTCTCTTTGATATTCCCGATATTTCCGCAGCTTTTCCCAGGGATACTTTTTTGTCCCGGAAAAGCCCGATAGCATAATCTTTCAACTCGTGTTCGATTCCAATATCGATAAGTTTTCTTACCAACGATGGCGTATCCATATATCGTATCTTTGAAAGCCGTTCAATTTTCATACGCATCTCCCCTGTTGGTTCTATTGATATTGCTTCCATGTTTAATGAAATTGGGTTCTGTACGGATAACCTTTTGCACCTCGCTCCACTCAACTTTGTCAACTAAGAAGACGCGATTACTCGCGCCTTCTCGTCTAAGAACGGTGCGTGAAACTTTCACCTCACACCGCTCAAGCATTTTGTAACCCTTTCTGTCTTGGGCAGCAGTTCACAT
>RXIK01000075.1 GCA_004211975.1 Methanosarcinales archaeon
TTACAGGTTATTTACCAAAGAACTCGATCCATTCAAGAGATTTCATGATATATTTGAGCTCATCCGACCGCACCACCTGCAAGGATATGACCCCAGCACCACGTAATGTGACAGCCTCGCTTAATAGAAAGCCTTATATATCCTACAATTGCATTGTTTGTTGAGGGACTCACATTAGTTGTTGGGAAACTCATTTTCTCATTAGTGAAGGTGCTTGAATGGAAGATAACACACTAAAGGGCACGACCACAATTGGATTGGTGTGCAAGGATGGTGTTATTCTTGCGAGCGAGCGGAGGGCTACAATGGGCTACTTCATCGCAAGTAAGGATGCACAGAAAGTTTACCAGGTTAGCGATACTATTGGTATGACTACGGCAGGTTCTGTTGGTGACGCACAGCGGCTTGTACGCAGCATCAGCGTGGAATCGAACCTGTATAAGATGCGAACGCAGGAGTCAATGTCTGTCAGGGCGATGGCAAATCTAATGGCTACTGTGCTTTCGGCGAATCGGATGATGCCGCTCTATGTCCAGCTTCTGATCGGGGGCGTCGATAAGAACGGTCCGCGTATATACTCACTGGATGCTCTCGGAGGAAAGCTTGATGAACAGGGAGCAGTCTCCACAGGGTCAGGATCACCGATTGCATACGGAATACTTGGAGACCAGTACAGAGATGACCTTACCACCGGGGAGGGCGCTGGTCTTGCTATACGTGCGCTACACAACGTCATGAAACGAGATGCCGCATCAGGGGACGGAATTTCCGTGACGGTCATCACCAAAGGACAATATATTCAGATGAGTCAGGATGAGATCGAAAAGAAGATCAAAGAACTGAAGCTACTGAATTGATTGATTTAATCTGTTTTTACTATGGTTATGACTGATGTACTATCCGAGCTGCGGCAGCAGATTCGGAAGAAACTGCCTACCGGTGTAACGATCTCTGATATTGATTTTGAGGGTCCTGAACTGGTTATATATACAAAGGAGCCAAAGCGTCTGGCGGATAATGGCGATATTGTGCGGTCGATCGCAAAGGATGTGCGCAAGCGGATTGTTATACGCCCGGATCATAGCGTGCTGAGTCCACAGGAGGACGCGTTCGCTACGATCGAACAGACCGTACCTAAGGATGCCGGAATCACGGACCACCATTTCAATGGTGACACCGGCGAGGTGGTCATCGAGGCTGAGAAGCCCGGGCTTGTGATCGGACAACATGGGAACATGCTCCGCGAGATCACGAAGAACACCGGGTGGACCCCAATTGTTGTGCGCACCCCGCCGATCAAGTCATCGACCATAAAGAACGTCCGGCGGTTGATGCGAGAGAGTCTTGGCGAACGCAAACAGTTCCTGCGGGATCTTGGGAAGACGATACACCGCAGCACCACATCTCACGATCATTGGATACGCATGACCGCGCTCGGTGGTTGTAGGGAGGTTGGGCGGAGCTGTTTCTTGCTATCAACACCTGAGACAAGGATACTGATTGATTGCGGCATCAACGTTGGATCTGCTGAGAATGGAACGCCATACCTGTATGTTCCCGAGGTGTCCCCAATCGCACACCTTGATGGCGTGGTCTTAACACACGCGCACCTTGATCACTGCGGGCTTGTGCCGCTGCTGTTCAAATACGGATACACAGGTCCGGTGTACACCACCCCACCCACCAGGGACCTGATGGCGCTTTTACAGGTTGATTATATCGATGTTGCAAACAAGGAAGGCAGACCAATTCCCTATGCGTCAGATCACATCAGGGAAGCGCTTAAACACACACTTGTTCTTGATTATGGGAACGTTACCGATATTGCGCCCGACATGAAGCTGACGTTCCACAACGCAGGACACATTCTTGGGTCGGCGGTTGCACATTTCCATATTGGCGACGGACTGCATAACGCGGTATTCACTGGCGATTACAAGTATGAAAAGACCCGGTTATTTGATAGTGCCGTTAATAATTTTCCGAGAGCGGAAACCGTGATCACGGAAGCAACGTATGGTGGTTCGAATGATTTCCAGTCCCCAAGAATAGATGCAGAGAAGCAGATTTCACAGATTGTGAATAGAACGATCAAGCGCGGTGGCAAGGTGCTGATTCCGGCGTTCGCTGTTGGGCGCAGCCAGGATGTGATGCTGGTTCTTGAAGAGGGAATGCGGAAGAAACGCATCAAGAAGGCACCGATCTATCTTGATGGCATGATCTGGGAGGCAACAGCAATCCATACGGCGTACCCGGAGTATCTGAATAGCGATCTGAGGAAATTAATATTCCACCGGGGGATGAATCCGTTTCTCTCGGAGCGTTTTGCCAAGGTTGACTCGCAGAAGATGCGAGAGTCGCTTTTGAGCGATCTTGATCCTGCAGTCATAGTTTCAACTGCGGGAATGATGAATGGCGGCCCGATCCTGGAGTATCTCAGCGCATTTGCATCTGACGAGAAAAATACCCTGGTTTTTGTTGGTTATCAGGCAGAAGGAACACTTGGACAGCGAATCCAGAAGGGACGGACAGAAATCCCACTAACAAGGCGGGGTAATTCCGAGCTACTCAAAATCAATCTGGAGGTATGCACGGTAGACGGATTCTCAGGGCATTCTGACCGGGAGCAACTGATGAAATACATAGGAAACATGCGCCCGAAACCAGAACTGGTGATGACCGGTCACGGTGATGAAAGAAACTGCATGAGCCTTGCAAGCGCGATCTACAATAAACACCACATCAAAACACAGGTTCCAAAGAATCTTGAGACGATACGGGTGGAGTAAGAGGCTGAAAACTGGCGCGGTTGGGTCTTAAGACCCGTGTTGGTGAGCGGTAACACACTTGCCACATCAAGACCCCCGCCGCTCGTGCCAACCTCCCGCTATATGCTGCATGAGCTGCCCAGCCAGTTCGTATGCCCACATGAAACCATAGTAATGTACCTACACACATAGCCAGCTCTGGTAAAATAGATGAATTTCCATATCTTATTAATATAAATCCTGCTGCGACTTCTATTTTCCAGAAATACCGGGATGAACACCTCTCAAAAACAAAGATAACGCTCATCCTGGGCAGATCAATTATCGCAATGATGAAAAGCGAAGTGCTCACACACCAAAGTCACCTTTACGGGCGAATGACCGGGCAGTGAAAAGTCGAGCCGATGAGCTTTTGGGACGCGACTCTGTTCTTTGCAGGAGGCGTTTCGTTCGGACCGTGCGGAACCTATAGTCATCTATGGAAGAAGGCGGATCGGGAAAACAGAACTGATAAAAAAAGCGATCAGCGGCAAAAAAGCAGGATATTTCGTAACTACTCACCCACACATCCAGATGGTATAAACGGATCCCCTCTAAGCGGCTTTGAGACAAAATTCACGTACACTCCCTGCGCCCGTGCGGCACCACATCACCCATGACCCCTATATACCCCACTCTTCGGATATTGTGCCCCACCAGCTTAAACCGCGTCTCAGTTTTCTTCCGTGGGTCGAGTCGTTTTAGTCGGCGTCTTTTGCATCTGCATGAATAAAGAACTGTTCACCGGCGATCATCCTGATGTATTCCTCTTTTTTGCCTTTCTGCACCCGGATCTTGTCTGTGGTGAGGAGTGCCTGGTTGATGAATAATCCCTCAAATTTACTTATCACGTCTTTTTCGTGTGCGTCTTTGTTGATTAGCCCGACGACATTGAACTGTTTATGTGAAAATATCTCGATGGACTTTGAAAGGGCATCGTATGCTTTGTCAACGCCGTGTTCTGAGATAATGTGGCTTATCGGTTCAAATATGACCCAGAGCCCCTCTGGAAGCTGTTCAAAGAGATCGGCAAATTCATCGGTCCGGTTTAATGGTAGGGTGACTATGCCGTTGCTCTCACTGATCTCTGTGGCGGTTGCTGATACTTCCACGAATTTCATTGCGCCCATATCGACCAGATCGTGCAGTCTGCTTTTGTACTCTGATATTCTTGGTTCGTTTGAGACTAAAACCGCGTTTCGGCATTCGCCAAATATCCGGAGCGTGATCTCGATCACTGCATCCTCGTATCGGCTCTCTGGAGTGTACTCGATCAGCACTGATTTGCCGAAGAGATTGCTTAACTCGTCAGCCTCCGGAACAGACCACACCATTCCTTCCATGAGAAACTCGCCGACGTACTCTTTTGGAATGGTCCGAAACGCCCTGTATATAAGAAAACCGGCGCCTGCGAACGCGCTTGTGTAGACAACACTCCAGAATGCCATGAACATGAGCATCGCGTTGGTTGCATCCCGGTCTCCGGAGTATTGGATTGTGATCATGGGGAATATCGAGGCGGTGATCAGGAAAATAGCGGTGAGCGCGAGTAATAACCATGCAACAGACCCTTTCTGCACGTTGCGGTATACCATGACCCAGAGGAACATGGCAGCAACTCCGGCAACGAGCGAAATCCCGGCAAATGTGATAAATATATACTGTAAATCCATCAAACCACTCCATGGATATAAATGACGTGATATTAGATAAGTCTTTGCATCCTTTCCGGGTGTTAATTTAAGCCGCCAGGTCAGGAAATAGCGGACCTGCTCACTACACCCTATACTCTTGGGAATACTTGCAAACTGGTTTTGCAACCATGCTGGCAACATAACATGATAAACCGGAAGCTCGCAATAATACTGTGATGAAACGGTACATCTCCCACCCGCTGATCCGAAAAGACACAATCGAGCAGCGATTGTACCAGCTTGCACTTGCCTCGTCGGCGCTGAAAGAGTCGTGTTTGTGTGTGCTGCCAACCGGACTTGGAAAGACAATTGTTGCACTGATGGTGATTGCAGCGCGTTTCACCGAATATGGGGGCAAGGCGCTAATTCTCTCGCCAACAAAACCACTTGTAGAGCAGCATTCAGATTTTTTTGGGCGTGCACTTCCGGGTTGCGCGGTTGCAACATTTACCGGGAGTATCTCTCCTGAAAAGCGGGCAGAGATCTGGAAGAACTCGCAGGTCATCGTATCCACGCCACAGGTCATCGAAAACGATCTCCGCGCAAGGCGCATTGATCTTCGCGACGTGGTGCACATCACATTTGATGAAGCGCACCGTGCATCCGGCAGATACGCTTATGTTTACATCGCAGAACGATACTTGAAGGATGCGGAGTTGCCACTGGTTCTGGGGATCACAGCAAGCCCGGGAAGCAATCCCGAAATGATTGCAGAGGTCTGCGAGAATCTCCATATCAAGCACATTGAGGTGAAGGACGAGACTGACCCTGATGTAATCCCCTATCTGTACGCTAAGGAGGTTGAGTGGGTGCGCGTCGAGGTTCCTGCCAGGATCCGGGCGTTAAAGCGTCAGATGGAGTGTGTGCTTTCGGATCGGTTCTCAAAACTTGCAGAACTTGATTTTATTGTTGTGGCGAGTGCGTCCAAGCGTGAACTGCTCGATCTGCAGCGCAAGTTACATGCACAGGTCATCGAAAAAAGTAATGTGAACGCGTTCTCGGGCATTTCGATCCTTGCAGAGATTTTTAAGGTTAAACACGCAATTGAACTTGCAGAAACGCAAGGGGCGGGCGCTCTTGAGAGATACTTTGATCGTCTGAACACTGAAGCACGATCCGGAAGCGGGAGCAAGGCTGCAAAACGTCTTGCCATTGACCGGGACATGCGTGCGACGATGAAGATGCTTGCGTTGTGCACAGAGGATCACCCGAAGCTGGATGCTGTGCGGAGGATCGTTGCAGATCAGTTGCGCGATAATCCTGATTCAAGGGCTATCGTCTTCACGAACTTCCGTGACAGTGCAGAGATGGTGGTGAACGCGCTTGAGGACATAGAAGGTGTCTCTGCGGTCCGGTTTGTTGGTCAGGCAAACAAACTCAATGACAAGGGCTTGACCCAGAAGCAACAGGTGGAGATCATCGCTAAATTCAGGTTGGGCGAGTATAATACGCTTGTGGCGACATCGGTTGCTGAGGAAGGACTTGATATCCCGTCAACAGATCTTGTTCTGTTCTACGAGCCGGTTCCATCAGAGATACGGACAATACAGCGGAAAGGAAGAACCGGGAGAAAGCGTGCAGGGCGAATTGTTGTGTTGATTGCGAAAGGATCGAGGGATGAGGCGTCTTACTGGATTAGCGCAAGGAAAGAGTCGAAGATGCTGACAACAATCTCTACCATGCGCGGGCTAACATCGGTCCCGCAGTTCACCGACCAGCCAGAAGAGCAGATGCCTGAAGAGAAAATATCGGAAGAGCAGGCATCAGAAGAGAAAGGCAAACAAAAGATGCTGGTTGAATTTTCAGGGGAAAATCCTGCTGTGTACGTTGATCACCGGGAGATTCGGTCAGGCGTGTCAAAGATTCTGGAGGATGGCGGCATCAACGTGATTATGCAGACGCTTGAGGTCGGAGACTATGTGCCCAGCGATCGGGTCTGCATCGAGCGCAAGACCACGGCTGATTTCATCGATTCACTGATCAGCGGGCAGCGCGACCTCTTCCGGCAAATTGCAGATCTTGCACGAACTTATGAGAGACCAATCCTCATAATTGAGGGTGGTGACCTCTATGATCTCCGGCAGATCCATCCAAATGCTGTGCGCGGTGCAATCACATCGATAGCGATTGATTTCAGCGTGCCGGTCATCATGAGCCGGGATGAGGAAGATACTGCCGCAATGATCGCAGCGATCGTAAAAAGGGAGCAAGATGATCACGGGCGGGAGGTTGCGATGCATGGAAAGCGGTCTGCAATGATGCTTCCAGAGCAACAGGAGTATATTGTCTCCGCAATCTCAAATATCGGTCCGGTTGTTGCCAGGAACTTGCTCAAGCATTTTGGCTCGGTGGAGGCAGTGATGCAAGCAAGCAGGGAAGACCTTAAGGCAGTGGAATTGGTCGGACCAAAAACCGCGGATCGAATACGAGAGGTGGTTGGAGGTGAATATAAGCGGTGAGCAACTTTAAAAATCACGCCTGATCATATAGCTTGCCCACATCAGCAGAAGATCCTTATATTCGGATTCCGGCACGTTTTTTATGTATTCCATTGCTTCTGTAACATACCTATCAGCGAGTGCTTCTGTGTGCTCAATACTTCCGAGTTCACGGATAATATCGACTGCTTCACGAATTTCTTCATCTGATGCGCTTTCACGCCCAAGTACACCGTATAAATATCGTTTCTGAGCCGCATCAGCGTTTGTGAGCGCATGATACATGAGGAGTGTTCGTTTTCCTTCTCTGATGTCAGAACCAACCGGTTTCCCGAGTTTTTCAGCGTTTCCTATCACGCCAAGAATATCGTCCTGCAACTGGAACGCAGTGCCACATCTACCGGTGAAACAGGATATGGAGTGAATGAGTTCGTTCTCTTCGTCCTTTATGTTAAGTCCGATCATTGCACCTGCTTTTCCTGCAAACTCATATAATGCACCGGTTTTTCTCCGCATCATCTCTATGATCAGGTCTTCATCGAGCGCTTCGATTGGAGTTTTTGAATATTGCACATCAAGAGCCTGTCCTGCAAGCAGTGTTAGTGTGACATCCATCTCCATCAACTTGATCAGGTGCAGCACGACACCGGGATCAACCCCGAGCTCTGCCAGCTCCGCAACCATTGAGACTGCCCATCCCTGCTGGACGTCTCCTGTCAGTATCGCGATCGCTGTGCCGTAACGTACAGCCTCCTGGTCACGGTAGCCGCGATCAACCGCTCTCCTGCGAAACTCCTCGTGCACCGCATATCCACCACGCCGCTGCGCATCCTGATCAATGATGTCATCATGCACCAGTGTCCATGTGTGATATATCTCGATTGCGGCGGCGGCGGGGATCGCGGTCGTTTCGTCACCGCCGACCGCACCGCACGAGAACATCATCACCGCGGGGCGCAGCGCTTTTCCCTGCCGCCCGCTTAAGTACAGGTAGACCGAATCATGGACATCCTCCGGAAAGAAGCGCTTCTGATATCGATCATCCCGGATGTACTCGTAAACCTGGTTGCTGCGTTTTGCAAGTTCGATTTCAAGTGATTTCTTCATGCTAATCTCATCGTGTTGGTCATATCAACCAAGAATTAATTCTTCCCCGTTTCTAAGCAGATGAATAGTGTCTCCAAGCACATATCCGGCATCTTCTGCCATCTCGATGTACGAACCGTGCATAACGATGTTGCCGTGCGCTGGAATTACGTAGTCAGGACGTAACACGCGCAATAATTCCCAGTGATCTTCTTTACAGGCGTGTCCTGACACATGGATGCCATCATAGATGCGGCTTCCACGCATCTTCAGTTTTGTCTCAAGAGAGTGCCGGTTCGCAATCGTCCCGGGTGTTGGTATGGGGTTTGCGGAAAACACAACCTTATCTCCCTTTTCAATCTTGTACCCGGTACCATCCATCGATATTCGCTCAAGCACCGCTCCCGGTTCGCCCTGGTGCCCGGTAACAATTGGAAGATACTTCTCCTTTCCAGCGGACGCGATTCTTGCAAGCGCTTTATCTATGGTTCTCTTCGTGCCATATATCTCCAGATTTTCAGGAAGCTCAACATACCCCAGTTTTTTCGCCAGTTTCACATACTTATCCATTGACCGTCCCATAAGTACTGGAATCCGCCCCATCTTCCCGGCAACCTTAATAATCGAATCGATTCTTGCGATATGTGATGAAAAAGTGGTTACAACAACTCCTGATTCAGTCTCCTCGGTGCCTATCAAAACATCGTTGAGTAGGTCTTTTGCGATACGCTCCGATGGCGTCTTCCCTGAAATCGCCGCATTGGTGCTCTCTGTGATCAGCAGGGCGACACCTTCTTTGCCAAGTTGTTTGAGTCGCTGTATATCCGGCGGCACGCCCAGCGTTGGTGTCCGGTCCATCTTGAAATCATTGGCATATATAACGATGCCTTTTGGCGTGTGCAAAGCAATAAACACGCAGTCCGCAGTGCTGTGCTGCACCCCGACGAATTCCATGGTTATCTTTGACGAAATTTCTCGTGTGTCGCCGGCATTCATCTCAATCAGTTTATTTTCTGCGTTGAACTTGCGTTCGGACTTGATCAGCTGTCTAATCAAGCCTATCGTGTAGGGAGTTCCGAGGATGGGTGCACGGTACCTGTGTGCCAGTTTTGAGATCGCACCGATATGGTCAAGATGTCCGTGTGTACAGACAATTGCACGAACCGTGCCGGGCACCTCTTTCATCACAGTATCGTCAGGTATCGCACCCATCTGGATCAAGTCAAGCGAGTGCATTCGTTCGATCTCCACGTCTTCGTGGATCTGCATTCGGTCGAGGCGAAGACCCATGTCAAAAATAACAATATCTCCTCCGATATGCACTGCAGTCATATTCCTACCCATCTCATTATATCCGCCGACAGCAACAATTCCGATATCGTCCATTATATTCCTCCGTATGAAAATGTCAGTATCATAGTCATGGTCATAGTCATAGAGTCGGTGTGGATGTGAGATATACTTAATGATGTGGTTCGATTTGACGGGTAGAACCCACAAAGTTGCCCGGGTATAGCCTTGCCACCTATCCGCCTATCTGACCAATATCTTTTTGGATGAGGTACGGGCTATTTATGTAAGTGTCACACGAACTGAGGAATCCATAATGTCGTTTACCATATTAAAAAAACATGAACTTGTCCCAACGATCCATCAGATGGAGATTACTGCGCCGCGGGTGGCAAAAAAAGCCATGCCCGGGCAGTTCGTGATACTACGAATTAACGAGCGTGGAGAGCGCATACCGCTCACAATCGCTGATTTCGATGTGCAAGCGGGCACAATCACCCTGATCTTTCAGGAGATTGGGAAGACAACCTGTCAGCTTGCATCGCTTGCTGCCGGCGGTTTGATCGCCGACGTAACAGGACCGCTTGGCACCCCGTCCACGATCGGGAAATTCGGAACCGTGGTGTGTGTGGGTGGCGGCGTCGGGATTGCGCCGATCTTCCCGATCGCACGAGCGCTGCTTGAGGCTGGCAACAGGGTAATTTCAATAATCGGAGCGCGGAGTGCAGACATCCTGTTCTGGGAGGAACGGATGGATGCAGCAAGCAGTGAATTGCACATCACAACCGACGACGGCACAAAAGGACACCATGGATTTGTTACCGAGGTCGTGCAGAATCTGCTTGAACGTGGCAAGCAGGGTGCGCATAGTGAACCTGGCGAACCTGACGGACACAATGGGCAGATTGACCGGGTGATTGCGATCGGTCCGCCTGTGATGATGCGGGCAGTTGCCGGCGTCACAAAGCCGTTTGGCGTTAAGACTGTGGTTAGCTTGAACCCGATCATGGTGGACGGCACTGGCATGTGTGGCGCATGCCGGGTGCTCGTGGGAGGCGAAACAAAATTCGCATGTGTGGACGGACCCGAGTTCGATGCGCACGAAGTTGACTTCACACTGCTGATGAGCAGGCTTGCCATGTACCTGCCAGAAGAGAAAGAGGCGATCGACTGCAAAGCAACAGCAGAGTTAGCAGCAGGGAGGCAGTGATATGAACACCGAATCAAAATCGAAAACACGGCAGGAAATGGCAAAGCAGCTGCCATCAGATCGCAGATCGAACTTTGACGAGGTTGCACTCGGCTACTCTGAAGAAGAAGCGGTGGCAGAGGCAAAACGCTGTCTCAACTGTAAAAAACCCCTGTGTGTCGAGGGCTGCCCGGTAGAGGTGGACATCCCGCTCTTCATACGGCAGATCGCAGACCGCAATTTCGATGCGGCAGCGCACACGCTGAAAAGCACAAACTCGCTTCCCGCGATCTGTGGGCGTGTTTGCCCACAGGAGACGCAGTGCGAGGCAGTCTGCATACTCGGAAAGAAAAAAGACAGCGATCCAATCGCAATAGGTGGGCTTGAGCGATTTGTGGCTGATTACGAGATGAAAAAAGGAGTTGTGATCCCTGCGGTTCCGGAATCTACCGGCAGAAGCGTTGCAGTGGTCGGAGCAGGTCCTGCCGGGCTGACCGCGGCAGCCGAGCTTGTGAAGATAGGTCATGCAGTCACGATCTTTGAGTCGCTGCATTCTGCTGGCGGCGTTCTTGTGTACGGAATCCCTGAGTTTCGGCTGCCAAAAGCGATTGTTGCGGCAGAAGTTGATTTTATCAGGAAACTGGGCGCAGACATAAGCTTGAATTCGGTCATCGGGAAGATTGATACGGTGGATGAACTGCTCGACACGTACGACGCCGTATTTCTGGGAACCGGCGCAGGACTACCATCATTTCTCGGGATCGATGGCGAGAACTTAAACGGCGTATACTCTGCAAACGAGTTTCTGACCCGTGTTAACCTGATGAAGGCGTACCTATTCCCTGATTTTGACACGCCAATCAAGAAGGGCAGCCACGTGATCGTTGTTGGCGGCGGCAATGTCGCGATGGATGCTGCACGGTGTGCACTCAGGCTTGGTGCCGATGAGGTCACGATCGTCTACCGACGCGGCAATGATGAACTGCCAGCACGGGCAGAAGAGGTGGTCAATGCAAAAGAAGAGGGCGTACGCTTCAGACTGCTCACAAACCCAATACGAATCCTTGGCAACGAGAATAACTGGGTCACCGGCATGGAATGCATCAACATGGAACTGTGTGAGCCAGACGAGTCAGGACGCTGCCGACCGGTCGCACTACCCGGAACCGAGCACAACATCCCCGCAGACATTACGATCATCGCAGTCGGCACATCGCCAAATCCACTTGTCCCGATGACGACGCCAGGACTCAAGACTGCGAGGCACGGCACGATCAGAGCAAACGAGACCGGCGCAACATCAAAACCAGGCGTATTTGCAGGTGGCGACATCGTCACAGGCTCGGCAACCGTGATCTCGGCAATGGGAGCTGGAAAGGTTGCGGCAAGGGCTATCGATGAGTATGTCAGGCGAGTTTAGGGGTGCCGCGTAGTGTGGTTGCGCATGTATGGGCGAGAGAGCACTGCCGGAAAGCATATCTCACATCATCCGGAAGGACTGGTGTGATAAACGTCTATTGGGCGCGGATGTTTTGAAGGGGCAAACCGTGAGGCGCAGGCTCTGTACTTAAGTCCGGGGTTTGGTGACTTCGGAGACTATCGTGACGTATGGAGGTCGGAACGGGTCCGCGTGATCGGAAGGGTTTTGGGGGGTGAATCAAATAATGAAAATTGTTTCAGGTGGCGGAACTTATGAAAAAAGAAATTGTTGCTAAACTAAACATAAGCTTTGAAGATGCTGCTTATCAAAAAGACGATATTGAATACTGGTTTGCAAGAGATTTGCAAGTTCTACCTAACTATACTGAATGGAGAAACTTTCTTCAAGTAGTTGAAAAGGCAAAAACCACATGCGAGAACTCTAACCAACGCATGTCTGATCATTTTGTTGACGTCAACAAAACGATAAACATGCCAAAAGGGGCAACGAAACAGATTGACGACATAATGCTCACCAGGTATGCATGTTACTTGATTGCTCAAAACGGCGATCCAAGAAAAGAACAAATCGCCTTCGCTCAAAGTTATTTTGCCATACAAACACGCAAGCAGGAGCTTTTAGAAGAACGGATAGAAGTGATAGAACGATTGCAAGCAAGAGAAAAACTCACAACCACAGAAAAAGAGTTTTTCAAACTCATTTATGAAAGGGGCGTAGATAACCCGGGATTTGGACGAATACGAAGTAAAGGTGATAATGCGTTATTTGGGGGGCATACCACCATAAATATGAAAAAGAAATCGGGCGTTTCAACGGGACGGGCGTTGGCTGATTTCTTACCTACCATCACTATCAAAGCAAAAGATTTCGCGACCGAAATTACGAATTTCAATGTTAAAAAAGACGATTTAGCAGGCGAGATGCGAATTACTGGCGAGCATGTCAAGAACAACACTGAAGTACGATCGTTGTTGGTAAAAAGCGATATCATACCTGAAGAATTGCCTTCAGCTGAAGATGCTAAAAACTTGGAGCGCAAGGTAAAAGCGGATAGTAAAAAAACTATTGAAAGGTTCAAAACCGCTGCATCCGGAGTGATTATGCCATCTACACCCCATAACTGTTCGTGCTTACACCAACACGCAACCGCCCCCCACGGATGCTCCACAACCGTTAGCTCATGCGTTGGTCACCAAAAAATCGTTTGTGAGGGCTGTTAATGAACATATCAGAAACAAACATGGAATGGGCTGAGAAATACAGGCCCATGTCGCTTTCAGAGATCGTGGGCAACAAAAAGCCAGTGAA
>RXIK01000167.1 GCA_004211975.1 Methanosarcinales archaeon
TTTGTTACCCTCAGCAAACACTGTTTTTGAATACACTCAATAAATTATGGGTTTTTAGCAAATTTCCCACAAAAAGATACATGCTCAACACCATGTGGCTAAAACCATGGTGATTAAAGCAAGAAATTTAACCGCTGAGTGCGCAGAGGAACGAGAGAGAGACAAAACTCTGCGTACTCCGCGTCCTCTGCGGTGATTTCAAACCACTTAAAAACCGTGACGATAAAAGGGGTGTTTATTTCAGTTCGCCGAAAGTCGGGAAATACATCAAATCCAGAATCAAAGCCTGTATGGGGGATAGGCTGGAAATTATGTCCCGGTATCAGGTATTTTCTCCGGATGAATTTGAAAAGTGAGTGCAGGACGGCAGCATCCAAAAACATCCCGGAGGGGGAGGATCTGATCACTCTTGAAAATATTGAAACTCGGGGGTAGATAAATTAAAAGACCTCGGTTTAGGTCATCCACCTCACAAAAAGCACGCTCCAGCCCCGAGCGAGATGATCTGCCCGTGAACCCAGGCCCCTTTAATCACCAGTTCGATCACGGTCTTATCTGATAGCCTTGGCTCGGTTGGGCTACCGGGACATGCGATCAACACATCCGACTGCTCGATGAACGGGGTGTGAATGTGTCCTGCGATCATTATATCAACGCCAAGTTCTTTTGCAAGGTACCCGAGACCGCTGGTGTCACCTGTTGATAACTGCCCCTCATGAACCATTCCGATTGTGATATCGTCCACTGTGAATACAACTTGCTCCGGTAGGAGCTTTCTTAGCTCGGCACAGTCGGAGTTACCATGGACTGCGATCATCTCGCCCAGACTCCCTATATGGTCATAGCACGCTTTTGATGTGAAATCTCCGGCATGAATAATCATGTCCGCATCTTTCAGCAGATTAATCAAGTGGTCTGGCAGCTCGTGGTCGTGCGTATCTGAGATTACGATGATGCGAGTCATGGTTGCATATCCTGTTATGTTATTTGAGCCTATAATATAGTGCAGGTGGTGCGTGTAACCGCGGGCACAACTCGGTGGAAATCCATGGTAATACGGAGAGTAAAACTGGTTAAAATCGGTACACTGGCGTTTGAGGCGTTCGAAAAGCCAGATCCGAAGATACGGCTTATGAAACACTTCTGTGGCATTGGCACAGGCTCAAATGTTGTGTATATCGAGGCTGACGACCAAAATATCCTTGTGGACACAGGATTTGACTATGAGGACAATGTTAGATGGAGGAACTCCGAAAAAAATCGGGAGAACCTGATAAATTCGCTGAGCCATTACCGGATCGCTCCGGAAGACATTGATTCGGTCTTTATCACGCACTGGCACCGGGATCACTTCGGAAATCTTGATGTTTTTCCGGACGCAGAGATCCTGACGCATCGTGCGCACCAACAACTTGATTTCAGGTGCCGCGAGATCGGTGACCAAAAGGAGATTGCGGAGGGCGTCATGGTGCTTGCGACACCCGGGCACACCGAGCACCACGCATCACTTGTTTTGACGCTGGATGATGTATGTCAGGAATCAAGTGGTTTTGCAGGGTGTTTCCAGGGGATCAAGAGCTCGTGCATCGTTGTTGCGGGTGATGCCATTGTGTCGCATTCATACTATTTGCAAAACAAATTCTGGGATTATAATTCGGATTTTTTCTCGGAAGAACACTCGATCCGGAGCCAGCAGATGATCTCTGAACTCGCGGATTACATTATTCCCGGGCACGGGACCGTGTTCTATAATGTACGCCGAGGGTGAGATTCGAACTCACGAGGTGCGATGCACCACCGGTTGACTTGAACCATCAGTTTGAGGATGATGGCTTTCAAGACCGGCGCCGTAGTCCGCTGGGCCACCTCGGCATCAAACATTAGAAAAATATCTGTGCGAGGGGTTATATAGTTACTCATTTCTTCCAGAAATCAGGGATCAGCAGCACGAGCACCGTGAATATCTCAAGCCTGCCGATCCACATGCACATGATCAGCACCAGCTTCCCGATCGGGTGAACTCCTCCAAAGTGCATAGCCGGACCGAGCATGTTAAAGCCGGGTCCAACGTTTCCGAGCGTGGTTGCAGCCGCACTTGTTGCGCTGACAATATCCATGTTCAGAGTGCTCAGGATCAACGAAGCAACCGCAAATATTAAAATATATAAAATGAAAAATGATAATATGGATTCCAGAACATTCTGCGGCACCATCCTTCTCCCAAGCCTGACAGGCAGGATCGCTCTCGGATGAATCGACCTGAACAATTCACGATACCCGTATTTGGTAAGTAGCAGTATCCGGACAACCTTCATTCCACCACTCGTTGATCCGGCGCACCCTCCAACAAACATGAGCACGAATAAGATGATTCTGGCGGTGCTGGACCATGCATCGAAATTTGCAGTGGCAAACCCGGTGGTAGTAATGATTGAGACCACCTGGAATAATGCCAGCCGGATCGAGTGGATTCCGCTGCTGCGCCACAGCATGATCGTGATCAGCAGCGTGGCGCACGAAATAATGGCAAGATACAGTCTGAACTCAGGGTCGTAGAGCAGGCGTTTAGGGTCGCCGCGCAGCACCCAGAAGTGCAGCGCAAAATTGGCGCCGGCAACGATCATGAAGAACATGACAATAATCTCGATCGCCGGGCTTCCGAAGAATGCGATGCTCTCTCCGTGTGGCGAGAAGCCGCCTGTTGACATCGTGCTGAATGTGGTGCACAGCGCATCATACACGCTCATTCCACTGAGCCGGAGCGCAACCGCCTCAGCTAAGGAAAGCATCATGTAAACCGACCACAAGATCTTTGCAGACTGCCCAAGTCTTGGTTGTAGTTTGTCGCCGATCGGGTCAGGCACCTCGGCGCGGAACAGGTCGCGCCCTGCCACCGCAAGCTTTGGAAGGATCGCAATAAAGAGCACAACGATCCCCATGCCGCCAAGCCACTGGGTGAAACTACGCCAGAAGAGCAGGCTCATTGAGTGTGCCTCAATATCAGGCAATATGGTTGAGCCAGTGGTTGTGAACCCTGCCATCGACTCAAATAGTGCGTCCAGGGGCTGAATCCCGCTAAAAACATACGGTAACGACCCAAATAACGCTACCGCGAACCAACCAAACGCAACGATAGCGAAACTTTCTCTTATGGGCAGATCGTCAATTTCATGAGTTTTAAGACCGAGAGCGATGCCAACCGTGAACGTTATGGCGGCTGATTTCAGAAATGGATCGCAGTTCTCGCCATAGATGAGAGCAACCGCGAGCGGGACCAGCATCGCTACCCCAACAAATCTCAGTACCGAGCCAACGATGCGGGTGATTGTGATATAATTCATAATTTAGCGGTAAACGCAAGGCTTATGTTTGCATGGTTGTGCTGATAAGTCTCACAGTAATCCTGCGACTCCTTGGACCGTCCAATTCTGCGAAAAAAACACTTTGCCAGGTGCCAAGATCCAACCGTCCATCCTCAATCGGTATGCAAGCGTTATTTCCAAGCATAACCGCCTGCAGGTGTGCGCGTGCGTTGTTGTCGATCCGGTCATGAGCATACGTAGCCGGTGGGACGATATCATTTAACAATTTTAATATATCTTCCATAAGACCGGTTTCGTTCTCGTTGATGATGACTGCGGTCGTGGTGTGAGGTGTGTATACCAGGCACACACCAGTCGTTGTTCCGGCGTCTACGATCTCCTGGTTCAAAGACCGGGTAATATCAATGAGCTGTATGCGGCTGTTTGTCCGGACATCCATATTTCCGGGTTAGTTTTTGGATGGCGGGATTGTAAAGCTTTTGGCAGACCCCCAAGTTCACCTGCCAAACACTTTAAATACCCGGCGCAGGATCGGTTAATGTGGACACGCCCCCGATTCTGGTTTTAAGGTTGAGCTGACCGCGGGGATAACTATAATTATGCGCTTTTCAGAAAAACTGTGGCGATAAACGCTCTTCAGGCGTGTCAGTTGCAAGAGGGCACTCCTGCCAAAATCACACAGACGTCCTCCAACGGGTGTGATGTGCGAACAACCACAAGATTTACGCAAAAGAAGAGACTTTTCAATTTGTTCTGGTTGGTTGAAAAACATTACGCCAACCCGGCAAATACAAGTACGATTAGATTGGCGTAATCAGTGAAATCGGTGTTAATCTGTGGCTAAAAGTTTTATTTGCCACAGATTAACACAGATTACACAGATTATCTGTATAAATAGCTTTTTAGATCGATAGTTAGCTGAGGCAAAAAAATCACGATATTCCACGAGATTAACACAAGAAGATGGTAACGATCATGAGACCAATCAACACAACGATCATCGATATCAGGGACGAGACTCCGTCTGTCAGGTCGTTTGTCCTTGACCTTTCACTTGACTTCACACCCGGTCAATATGTCATGGTCTGGATCAGGGGCGTTGACGAGATTCCGATGTCCCTGTCAGACAGTAACATGATCACGGTACAGGAGGTGGGTGATGCAACCTCCGCGCTCTTCAGGCTGGGCGTTGGCGATACCATTGGTATCAGGGGACCTTATGGCAACGGCTTTAAGACCCATGATCCGGTGCTGATCGTTGCAGGAGGTGTTGGTGCAGCACCGCTTGCGCCGCTTGCCGAGAAGGTGTATGAGATGGGGTATGACGTGCTGACACTGCTTGGCGCACGCACGCGAAGTGAACTATTATTCCAGCAGAGATTTTCGGATGCAGGTGAGGTTATGATCGCAACTGATGACGGCTCCGCGGGATTTCATGGTCGGGTCACTGAACTGCTGGATGATGTTACTAACCGGCACATATACGCATGCGGTCCTGAGCCAATGATGTATGCGCTCATGCGAATGCTGAATGATCAGGAGCTTAAGCGGGCATGGTTCAGTCTGCACCGGTACATCAAGTGTGGAATCGGGGTTTGTGGCGCATGTTGTATTGATCCGGGTGGTTACCGGGTGTGTAAGGACGGTCCGGTCTTCTGTGGTGTGGAACTGGTTGATTCTGAGTTTGGCAGGTACAAGCGGGGTGCTGACGGGGTTAGAAGTTAGTAAGCTCTCTGAAATCTTGTCGGGATAATCCAGGCGGGGTATTATTAGATTGGTGTCTGTAATTGAATTAAGATAGTAGCTTATA
>RXIK01000247.1 GCA_004211975.1 Methanosarcinales archaeon
AGCATCCGGACTTTTAGCTCATAGCTATTTTGTGAGACTTTTTATTATTTTCTGGTTACCCGGGGTTGTCTTGTGTAAGCACAACTGATAAAATTGAGCGCTATCGATCTTAAAAGTCATTTATATCGTTAATCTGTGAAATCAGTGTTCATCTGTGGCTAAAAGTTTTATTTGCCACAGATGAATACTGATTTCACTGATTTCGGAAGTCATATCATGCCGCTGTTTGCAGGATTGGCATCGTGTTGTTCAACCGACCAGAACAAATTAAAAAGTCTCACCTTTCTCTATGTCTTCCTTCATTATCGGGAAAGCAGTTGCGCATAGAGATCTGTCAGACCTGATGGGTGGGTGGTAGGGCTCATAACATCGTTTGCATCATAGGTGTAATTTAGGCTCAGCACATCGCTTACATCTCTTATCTATAACTTCATCAGCCTAACCACCATCATTAGCATCATCACCGTGTCGTGTTCGCATACCGTGCAGCATAGGGTGATGAAAAGATCAGGTTTACCTAAAACCGGATCGGTCCCGTTTTCGTCTCGTTTTGGTGCTGTGATGAAAGCATTGCTCTAGGTGGATTGAGCTGGTTGCCGCTGGTTTTTCTTGCGCCGTGAAAGAATTGAATTGGTATTTGGGGTTTATAATCCAACTAATGAAACTACTGTGCACTGTGCGGTTAAATTCCGGGTTTGGTGTTTGGTTACAGTGTTCTCCATGTCCGGAGTAGTCCATACATAGTGAAGTCCCGCGATAGTGGTTGTAGGTATCTGCGTAGTTGGAAACCGCAAGGCATTTTACCCGCCGGACCCAAACCATCATCATGAACCGACCAGTCGTCGCGATCATGCGCCCGGATATGCATCTTGATTCTTCGATCGAACTTGCGCGTTCACGTGGCTTTGATGTGATTGCGGCGCCGATGATTGAGCTTGAGAGTTGCCATGACGATCGTTTTGACGGGTTTGTGGAGCGCGTGTTTGCGCACGAATCAGACATTGTGGTGTTTACCAGTGCAAACGGCATTGCGTTCAC
>RXIK01000076.1 GCA_004211975.1 Methanosarcinales archaeon
TTCTTCTGAAGAGCCGGATGAGGGAAATCTTCAAGTCCGGTTCTGTGAGGGGGCTCATAGTAACCTCGGGGCGATTACCCCAAAACAAGAGGTGCGCTATGAGTCCTACTCGACATTTCACTGATTTCGGAAGTCATATCCTGCCACTGTTTGCAGGATTGTCATCATGTTGTTCAACCGACCAGAACAAATTAAAAAGTCTCTGGTGTCTTGTGGGTGTGTGCTTAGCAATTGGTTGTCATGAAACCCATCGATATTACTAAATGGTTTGAGCTGTCCCGGATTAAAGATTCCATCGGTTATCGGTAGGAAACACCTCATTGATCCACATCAAAGCTATTTTATTATGAATGATCCTGTATGTTCTTGATAAAACCGTGCATTTCTCGCCGAAAACTTGGCTCTCAGAAACTTCGACTGTGTCGATCTCTCTTCTTGATTCGATGGCGTACTTTTTGAGAATGCGCCCGATAGGTATATCTGCACGTGTCAAGTCGCCTTCCATGCCCGTGGGCATCCGGTTTATTGGGACTAGTGACTGTGCATATACGTACACTATATTTCCGGCACATAGCAGAACGGTTCGCTCGTTTACGGCATCGCCGGTTGATATGTCCAGTAGCCCTGCGATCTTGTCGCTTGCTTCGATGACTTGTTGTTGTAAGGTCTTCACATGGACCACCTGCCCGGTCATTAGTTCGAGCAGGTGTGTGACCGAACCATCGGTGCCTGCACATATTCGGAGGCAGGTGGGAATGTTTAACTTGCACAGGGACTCAATGATATAATCCATGTGATCGCCGCCAATCACTTATTTAGCGCTCTTTTTCATCTTCTTTACGCGCTCTTTTGCTGTGTATCCGGTAGCGGTGTCAAGAAATTTGCGAAAGCGCTTGTTTGTATCTGATACCTCCCCAATATCTATGTCTGTGTTTGATTCTGTGTTTACACAGAGTTTTTTCCCATCGACCCATACTTCCATCGTTTTCAGAGCTTTGTAGCTGATAACAAACTTATTATCAATGGTTTCAACCTCGCTGGGAAAACACTCCTTTATTACTCCTAAAATTCGGTCGCTATCAATTGCAACTCCACGTTTAAACGGGTATTCGTTTATATAATCACCTCATCTAAGTATCCTGTCAAACAGCTCGCCGTGCTCCTGTGGTTTTGTGAGGTACTCAAGCATATCGATCTGTTTCACGAGTCCATACATCTCCTTGTTCTTGTACAGTCCAACCTCTGAATAATTCGTCGGTTTAAGGAACCGTAGCTCTGGTAAATCCTCGTATTTCGGATTTGGAATGAACCCCTCCTCCACTAATATGTATGCAGCCCCGACTTTCTCCTTGAAAAAATCATAAACCGAAGAAAATTCCCTGCAGACCCAGTTAGCCATCTTAAGGGTTGTGTTTGATGCGTTTATCGTTACATGCCCGTACCCGGGGGGTATGATCACTTTATCGCCTGCGCCCGCCCGCACAAGGACCACATCGGTTATGCTGTTGCCTTCTTTCTTCTGCAGCAGGTACTGTGCCTCACCCTCAAAAACCTCATATATCTCGGTGTAGCTGACATCGGTTCCAGGGATGATCGGGTGGTCGTGCCCCGCGGTCTTGACGTATTCCGTGCCAAGCATGCCTGGTGGAATGACTGTGACATCGTACCGCAGATTGTGCTTAATGATCTGCTCGTAATCCGACTTGCTCAGTGAGAGGTCCCTGTACATGTAATATAATTCACGATCAGGCGCGTCCATTAGCGAACGATCATACAGTACATCATCCATGTCATGCAGCATTCTGATGTCTGGTTCTCGCCCACTCAATATATCAGATAACATCAGATTAGCATTTGGACACGTTCATATAAAAAACCATCGAGGCAGCTACATTACTAATTTATACAACTGCGCTTATCCTGTCTGATTTTTGTAGGTGCCACACATTTTTGTGAGTCTTACTTTTGCCTGCTGCACAACTCATGTAGCCATGTAGCCATGTAGCCATGTAGCTCCAAAATCGCAGGTAAGGTTAATTATGATGTGCGCCATAATTATACTACCGTTGGTACGCAATTGGGTAATTGGGTGGTTAAGTGAAAAAGATACAACTTGGAAAATTAAAGAAACTGAAAGTGCCGGAAAAACTGAAGCTGCCATCAGAAATATCGAAAAAAACGCTGTTAATTATCCTGCTGATAGTTGTAGCCTCCACGATTCTTGGATACGGCATCAAGACGCGATTATCGCAGCAAAATGAATATGCTGATTATGAAGCCCCAACTCCCGGGGCTACGCCCTCATCCATCTGGGATGCGTTTGAGGATGAAGAGCAGAACCAGCCTCTGTCCAAACAGGTCAGCGAAGCCCTGAACCAAACCGAGTCTGCCGATTCGCCAGAATCCGAACCCGAACCGATCGACACACCAATTGTGACGACCGCACACCCGCAACTGCCAGATACTAACAACCTCTTGTATCCTGCTAACTATGGACCGATGATGCTTGACAGTGATTTTGTGTGGTTTGGCGCCGGCAGCAAATATGCAAGTTGCTATGATGCAGAGACTGATATGTGGCTCGTCTACGAATCAAGCCTCAGTCCGATTACGCGACTGCCGCAAATAAACGACGAAACCATGGTGTATGGGATTTTTGATAACCGGACTTTGTATCGCCATGATGATGTAGAGATGCGTATTCAGCACGTGGCAGTCGAGCCGCAGCAGGATGTCTGGCTGCTGATGAGCAGCCGCACACAGTCCACAGATCGGTTATACCTATATCAGCTGAATAATTCAACCGGTGAATGGGCGGATCATGCGAAACATGGCAGCAACAGCCCGCTTGGCAGTGGTTATGTGTGGTTTGACCAGGGTGGGATCGATTGCAACAATGTGGTGCGCAACATCAAGCCAACAATTCACATCGCTGGCAAACACTTTTCCTGCGCTGTGGACGGTGGCATCCCCCCACTTAACTACCACTGGACATCAGATATTGATGGACCCATTGGAAACACCGGGTCGTTTGATATGGCTCAGGTAGATGGCAACCACAACATCACGCTCAGAGTAACTGATGCAAGCGGCGCCAGCGCTGAGACCACCATGGCACGAACGTTTACCTGATGGCGGGGGACTCCCAAACAGACGGTGTATATGAGTGTGCACTCGAGACTTATCCGGGGTCACACGTTAACTTATTTATGCTGCCGACCGAAGATGTGTTTGAGTGATTGAATGCTTGGTATCATCACAGGGACAAGTCTAATCGGAAAGCAGTTTGAAGGCACGCGAAAGACGGTTAGAACCAAACACGGAAACACAGAGATTTTTGAGGGAGACCACGCCCTATTTCTGCCGCGTCATGGTATGGACGCTGACATACCGCCACACAAGATAAATTATCTGGCGAACATCGCAGCAATGCAAAAATATGGGGTGGATGGCGTGGTTGGCGTGTATTCAACAGGAAGCATGAAGCTTGATATACCACCGGGCACGCTGGTTGTGCCGCACGATTACATCGACTTTGGCGGCTCTATAACGTTCTATAATGATGAAATCAGGCATGTTGTGCCCGAACTTGACCAGGGCTTGCGTGATCGACTGATCAGGGCAAGCCATGGAAGGGCTGGGGGCGTGTATGTCCGGACACGCGGACCACGGTTTGAGACAAAAGCCGAGATACTGATGTTAAGCCGGTATGCTGACCTTGTTGGCATGACAATGGCAAGCGAAGCAACCCTGTGTTGTGAAATCAACATTCCCATAGCAGCAATCTGCACTGTTGACAACTATGCAAACGGGGTTTCCAACCAGGAATTAAGCCAGGACGCGGTCACCAAAAACGCTGGAAAGAATCGAAGCATGATTGAAGAAACAATTACGAGGCTGATTGAATGAGTATTCTGCTGAAAAGCACTGAGAACTATGGCAACGTCTATATTGAAGGCGGCACCATCGCTGAGGTCGGATGCGCCGCTTATGACGCGGACACAATCATCGATGCCAGCAACAAAGCGCTCGTGCCCGGCTTTGTGAACATGCACACACATGCCGCCATGACACTCTTCCGAGGGTATGCAGACGATCTCCCACTCCAAACATGGCTGCAAGACCATATCTGGCCACTTGAAGCAAAACTGACCGAGGAAGACGTTTACTGGGGCACAAAACTGGCATGTCTCGAGATGATCCGGAGCGGCACGACGGCTTTCAATGACATGTACTGGCATGCCCTTGCAAGCGCACGGGCTGTTGAGGATATGGGGGTACGCGCTGCCATCAGCAACGTTTTTATCGACGTCGCAGGCGAGTCCGATGATGGTAGTGATGAAGCGGTTCGGAAAAAGAACAGAAAACTAACAGGACAGCTTAACAAAGATTATTCAGACCGGATAATCCCTGCGCTTGGTCCACACGCCATCTACACCGTCTCAGAAGAGAGCCTCCGATGGATCGCAGAGTTTGCAAGAGAGCAGAGCGGTGACATGCTGATTCACATACACGTTTCAGAGACCGAGCAAGAGGTGAACGACTGCATCAAGCGCACCGGCATGCGTCCCGTTGAATATCTCGATCATATCGGGTTCCTTGGTCCAAATGTCGTTGCGGCGCACTGCGTATGGCTCGATGACCGTGAGATCGCGCTGCTTGCAAGACACGACGTTAAAGTGGCTCACAACCCGGTCTCAAACATGAAACTTGCTGTTGGCACGACAATGCGCTACCCGGAACTTCGGGCAGCCGGAGTCAATATCTCACTTGGCACAGACGGATGCGCATCCAACAACAACCTTGACATGCTCGAAACCGCCAAGTTCGCGTCGCTGGCACAGAAGGCAGCTGCAAACGCGCCGACCGTGCTGACGGCAGACGAGTCATTTGCCATGGTCACACGGAACGGCGCGGACGCGCTACGCATAGGCAGTGGTGCCGGCAGTATATCCGAAGGCAGCGCCGCAGATCTGCTGCTGATTAACTTACTACTACCGGAGATGACGCCGTTTCACAATCTTAACTCTAATCTGATCTATTCGGCACACGGGAGCTGTGTTGACACCACAATATGTGATGGAGTCGTGCTGATGCACAACAGGGTTGTGCCCGGAGAGACAGAGATTCTGCGCAGGGCATCGGAAGTAACTTATGATCTGGTGAACAGAGAATAACCAAACATCCCGTTACCAATAATTATTGGCTGGTGTATACCCAATGTCACCTGAACAGAACACTACAAACAAATCCGAAGAATCAAAGTGCACAACGCTTGCTGCATCAATGGACATCCTCACAAAACACATAACAAGAGCTCTTGAGGACCTCGACGTCGATGCAGTCTCAGATATGCTTGACATTATCCTTGGTGCAAACGGCGTCTTTGTGATGGGAACCGGTCGATCAGGTCTGGTCGGGCGGGCATTTGCGACGCGACTCATGCATCTAGGGCTGCGCGTGTACGTGGTCGGCGAATCAACCACGCCAGCACTACGCAAGGGTGATGTGGTGGTTGCGATCAGTGGATCCGGCGAAACCAGGTCTATTGTCGATCTTGGGAGAGTTATCAAAGAGATCGGAGCAACATTGATCGTTGTTACATCGAACCCAGGCTCATCTCTTGGGAAAACGGCAGACAAAGTTGTGAAAATCTTTGGCAGATCCAAAGACGGTGGGGGGGATTACCTTGCACGACACCTGCTTGGACAATATGCAAAGCTTTCCGAACTTGCGCCGCTTGGCACCACCTTTGAGATCTCCACACTCGTATTCCTTGACGCTGCAATCGCAGAAATGATGACGCGCACGGGAAAACAGTCAACAGATCTCGAAGATATGCATGACAAGCTCCAGTGAGCACTGATGCAGATGCGAGTAGCATCCATACCACGGCGGTACGCGGTTGAGATCGGTTCAATATGCGCGGCGATCATCCTCTGGCAGATCGCCGCCGATTACATGGTGGAAAACCCCTTCTTTCTTCCGAGCTTCACCGATGTTGTGGGATCATTCTCGCATGAATGGCATAACATGGTTGGTGACGCCAGGGTCAGCCTGATACACTTTGGAATCGGCATGATCGCCGGATTGTGTGTTGCGATACCGCTTGGAATCTGTATGGGCTGGTTTCCAGTGATCAACCGGATCGCTGACCCGATTATAGAGATTCTGCGTCCGATACCGCCTCTTGCATGGATACCATTTGCAATCATCTGGATAGGGATCTCTCACCCGTCCGCAGGCTTCATCGTGTTCGTGGGAGCCGTATTCCCAATCCTGATCAACACGTATGTTGGATTCCGTAACGTGCCAAAGGTTCTGATCGAGACTGCCATGGTGCTTGGCTGCACAAAAAACTACAGTTTGATCCGGCTGGTTGCGCTTCCGTCTGCAATCCCCCAGATTGCAACCGGCATCAGGGTCGCTATGGGTGTTGCATGGATGTGCGTGGTTGCAGCAGAGATGTTTGGCATGACGAGTGGAATTGGGTATAAGATACCCCTCTGGGCAAATTTTCACAGAATGGATCACGTTATGGCTTACATGCTCCTTTTAGGATTTATGTCGCTTTCTATCGACAGGGTATTCAGGTATTTTGTTGAACGACGATTGTCCACATGGCGAAAAGGGATGGTGGCATGAGTCTGGCAGCCACCACCACCACCACCCCGGTGGTTTTTGCAGGCGCTATCGTAACCTTGATAAAGACTGGTACCAATGCTATGCCCAACAGTATGATATGCTACTTGACAAAAAAAGGAGATTTGTGAATGGACGTTGACAAACCAGTGCGAGAAGTCATGTCACGACAGGTGATCACGGCAGATGTTAATGAATCGCTTCCAAATATCGCAAAGAAGATGATCAAATACGATCGCTCAAGCGCTATTGTGACGAAAAACGGAAAACCAATCGGCATTATAACCGAACGCGACATCTCACGCAAGCTTCTCCCGGATGACAGAAAACCGAGTTCCGTATCGCTCTCTGAGATCATGACCGCCCCACTGATCACCATCGATCACTACGCGCCGGTCAGCGATGCAATCCGGATGATGATTTCAAACAACATCCGGCGGATGCCAGTCTTCCGAAACGAGGAACTCATCGGCATCATCACAAGTCAAAATATCGTTGTAGTATCTGCCGAGATGAGCGACACCCTCCAGGAACTAATGGAATCTGATCGCGAGTCCATGCTAATATCCGAGTCCGAAGGCAACTGCGACACCTGCGGCAGGTACTCGTACCAGCTGACACTTATTGATGGAAGATCACTCTGCGAGGACTGTACTGATGCCAGATGGCAGGAACCAACCGACTCAGATCATGAGTCTGCATATTTAGAGGGTTGAGGCTGGTCTGGATGGATCTCGCGTTAAACGTGCTGGAAATTATCGAAAACGATCCTAAAATTGGTATAAGCGAGATCGCATCACTCACGGGTAGCTTGGACGAGGAGATCCAGGACTGCATCAATAAACTCGAGATGAGCGGCATAATCCGCAAATACAAGACGGTTATCGACTGGGACAAGGTCAGCGGCGGATTTATTTACGCGATTATCGAGATAAAAATATCGCTAGAACGCGAAACCGGATACCGTGTGATTGCAGACCGCATCTCAAAATTTCAGGAGGTCCGGTCAGTCAGGTTGATCTCAGGAGATCATGACGTATCACTCACCGTACGCGGCAAATCAATGAAAGAAGTTGCGTTCTTTGTTGCAGAGAAGATCGCGACCCTGCCACAGGTGCGAAGCACAGCCACTCATTTCGTCCTGAAGACCTACAAGGAGGATGGAGTGCTGCTCCGCGAGCCCGAGCACGCCCACCGCCTCTCGATCGTGCCATAACAATAGGGGCATGCGCATGAAACGGACGCGGATATCAGATTTGGTACAAAGCGTGCCGCCATCAGGCATCCGAAGGTTCTTTGACCTGGCAAACCAGCTCCCGGATGCGATCTCGCTTGGCGTAGGCGAACCTGATTTTGTGACCCCCTGGCACATCAGGGAGGCATGCATCCACGCACTTGAGACCGGGTACACATCATACACCACCAACCAGGGGCTGCCCGAATTGCGCGGTGAGATTTCAAATGCGTTTCACAGGGATTATTCGGTGGACTATGACCTTAATGACGAGATACTGGTCACAACCGGGGTTAGCGAGGGAATAGACCTTGTGGTGCGCTCGATCTTGAACCGTGGTGACGAGGTCATCATTGCTGAGCCATGTTATGTGTCATACAAGCCAACAGTAGTGTTTGCGGGCGGATCACCGGTTACAGTCGCTGCAAAGCTTGAAGATGATTTCAGGGTTACAGCCGACCACATACTGGAGAAAATAACGGATAAAACACGAGCAATAATGATTAATTATCCGAATAACCCGACCGGCGCAACAATGACGAGAAAAGATCTTGAAGAGATCGCAGATGTTGCAATCAACCATGACCTACTAATTATTTCTGATGAAATCTATGATAAACTCACTTACGACGGAAAACACACGTGTTTCGCGTCTCTAAATGGAATGAAGGAAAACACAATCGTGTTCAATGGGTTTTCAAAGTCGCACGCCATGACCGGGCTTCGGGTTGGATACGCACTCGGGAATAGCGAGATCATCAGTGCAATGACAAAAATACACCAGTACACCATGCTTTGTGCTCCAATCACCTCGCAGATGGCTGCTATCGATGCACTGCGGAATGGGGACGTAGAGATGGGGAAAATGATGCGGGAATACGACCGCAGAAGACACCTGATCATCAACGGTTTGAACAATATTGGACTGAACTGTTTCTGGGGAAAGGGTGCGTTCTATGTATTTCCATCAATTGCAAGCACCGGGCTAACATCAAAGGAGTTTGCAGAGCGCTTGTTACTTGAAAAAGGTGTTGCTGTCGTTCCAGGGGATGTGTTCGGGGACTCAGGAGCTGGATTCCTGCGATGTTCGTATGCCACCTCAAGAGACGACATAAAAGAGGCGCTCCAGCGTATGGAGGAGTTTCTTGCCCAGATAAAGCATACTGTGCAGTACAATGTAGTGTAGGACTGCCGGAGTTCTGCGTGTGCATGAGGCATGGCGGTTTTCAAGACAAGCAGATGTAGGATGGCAGATATGATCGGAAGAACTGAGCCAATGTTTACTGGAATCAAACCCCCACCCCCAAAAAACCGGGCACCATGTGCTCAATGCGATTTGTTTATGTCATCTGGCTGTGTGGGTGAGTAGTTATGTTTATCTCTATTTTCTTTTTCGATTAAATCCTTGAACATGCGATAATGTCTTTTTATTCTCTCGACATAAGATATATCTTTCAGAACAAACCCCTTAACCATATTCAACAATACAGGGGCAAGTTCGGATTGTGAACTGGCTGAATTTAATATGGGTCCTTTTAACTCCTCTATAACCTCTGGGTTATCACGGCCAAACCAATCCGCATAAAACCTAGAATCCTCCCAGCCATACGCAATCACAGCCACAATTTCGTTTCTTCCTTCAGAATACACATGAAAGAAAACCCTCCGACAATCACAACCCACCTCGTCACAATAAGACTCAAGCAAACTATATGTCCCACGAGGCAATTCAGGATCGTTAATTGCGGTTATCGCCCTGGTTTCCTTCTCCGCGATTTCCAGGAACTTTTCATGAAAAGGTGTGTACGGCATAATAATTCACAAAATTAAGGTGCAGCCAAGCAATAGTTCATCTAATGTTGTGCACCCAAACGTACTTCGCACACCACTCCAACCCAACATCACACACAAGCAAGGTTCATGCATACATCCCTCTTGCTGAACTTTGGCAACTCCAATCATCTTCTCCTCCTTTTTATCTGTAAGCGATCAAGTGAACTTTTAATCATACCTACACTCATGTTCACATATAAGTATATATATATATCTGTCGTCTTCGAACCTTTGCGGGTTTTTGGTATCTTGCGTGAAAGCGTTTCAAAATCCAAAGAACTTCTTAACACGTTCTAAATTCGATTCGGAAAACCACATAAAGGCACAAACAAGGCAAAAGAGAAAAATAACAACCCCCCAATTTGCATCCTATAGGGTTTAACCGCCCTTACCACAAAACGAATCCTCCGAAAAAACGAAAAAGTGCGCACATACACAAATCACCAGAAAACCCAAAATATCCAGCACCTGCGTTACACCGCAGAACAGTTACGTTAGTGCTTTTGTTGCCCACTCACATATCGAGAATGTCCCGCAGCTCGGCTTTTCTTTTTTCGAGCGCTGCCACTTGAGTTTTTAATTTCCTCAGTTCTTTGTTGGTCTGCGCCAACTCATTCTCGACTTTTTTCTTCGCAAGATAGTTGTCACCGTATTTTTCATCTAAGAATGCTTCAACCTCACTTCGAACCAGCTTCAGATACGGGTTCCCACACATCGTATTAATGCGGTACTGCAACTTACCAGCCCTGACAGCACCAATAATCTCCTCTTGCGTAATCCCAAATTCACTCCGAGCAGACTTATCACTGAGAGTGCCGCCCTTCGTATGCCACGCAGAATCTACATCCACACCCACATTTCACCTCCAATTCTCATTTCATTACCAAGATGTTCTTATATCACTTAAACAAATCTTTTAGCTGCAACTACCGCAAACTCATCTTCTACCGGGGAACTCGCAATTCTCACCAGCCAAAACAAGTTTTATCAAAAGAACGATCGAATTTGCTGATAAAACAGGATTGAAAATCCAGTTAGTTTACTATCCCCCATTATCATAGTAAATACAACCCGATTGAACGATGGTGGTGGGTTTTAGAGATGCATTGGAACGGTGCACTCTTGTCCTCAGTCGATAAAGCTGTCAGATGGGCTGAAACCATGACATGGAACGGTGTACACACTACAGTTCATCTTATCGATAAAGTTTACCGGAAATGAGTGAAATTAACAAAAGAAGCGATGAAAATCTGCGAAGAGCGGGTTAAAAGATTGGGAAATTTACTAAAGTGGGATGTCACAATCGAGCCTACCGGCTGGCAAGTTATTTATTGGGCTCTGCCCAATGCCCAATCACTGATGATCTTTGAGAGAATAAAATCAGCTGGACTGGCTCACAACTCATACCTCATTGGTTCGGACGGTGTGGCGGCTGTGATCGACCCGCGGAGGGACTGCGACGTTTACATCGAGTTAGCAGAACGAGAAGAACAGAGGATCAGGTATATTTTCGAGACCCATCGCAACGAAGACTACGTCACCGGATCAGAAGAGCTATCGAACATGATCGATGCTAAGATCAAGGTATTCCACGGTCCAGGTCTCAGATGGGGTTATGGCAGCACACTTCGTGGTGGTGAGGTATTCCGGATCGGGAGTCTGGAGATCACCGCGCTACACACGCCCGGGCATACTGATGAGAGCATGTCCTACACCCTGGCAGACCTCTCTTCTGGTGAAAATGCTGCTATGGTCATGGTATTCACAGGAGATGCACTATTTGTTGGGGACGTGGGTAGAACCGATTTCTACGGTCCGGATGAGGTGGAAAGACTGGCAGGAGCGCTTTATGACAGCATCTTTAAGAAGATTCTTCCTCTTGGTGACGGCGTAATCCTCTGCCCTGCTCATGGTGCTGGCTCGGTCTGCGGTGGAAGCATAAGCAAGAGGGATTACAGCACGATAGGAATAGAGCGAGCCAGTAATCCCATGCTCCAGCTGAACCGGCAGGAGTTTATCAGACACAAAACAGCCGAGCACCACGAACAACCACCGTATTTCAGAGTTATGGAACGATACAATCTTGAGGGACCGCCAATCATGGGGCGGCTGCCAGCTCCACCCCCTCTGACGCCTGATGAGTTCAAGAATTCAATGGAACAAGAGAGAGCGATTGTTCTTGATGCCAGAACCCCGCCATCCTATGGCGGCGCTCACATCAAGGGCTCTTACAGCATCTGGCTGGACGGGATCCCGGCGTACGCAGGCGGGGTCCTGCCCTATAACAAGCCAATTCTGCTGGTTCTTGAGTTGCACGACCATCCGGATGTTGCAGTCAGATACCTTGTGCGGCTGGGCTACGAGAATATCAGAGGATACCTGCGAAGCGGGATTGAGGCATGGTATGATGCTGGCAATGCGACTGAGCACATGGGACTCTCAACAGTGCACGAACTTAAACGACGGATCGATCGTGGAGATGATCTTCTGGTGCTTGATGTGCGGGATGAAAATGAGTGGAGAACGGGGCACATAAAGGGCGCTATGCACATCTATGTAGGAAATCTTGAAAGCCGGCTTTCCGAGGTGCCGCGAGACCAACCAATCACGATCGTCTGCAACGTAGGTCACCGCGCAAGTCTTGCCGCAAGCATCCTTATGAGAGCCGGGTACACGAATGTCTGCTGTGATGTTCTCGGGAGCATGAAAGCATGGCAGGTCCGCGGTTTTCCGATTGTGAGGAACTGACATGAAAAACATGAAAAGCGTTGGCTGGGAGATTCGTTTCGGATTATCTTTGATTCTATTGTCCGCGATACTATATCTCATCCACTATGCCATCTTCAGAGACTCCCATCACATCTTCATCTACATGTTAGGACACATCGCATTTGTCCCGATCGAGGTTCTGCTGGTTGCCCTGATACTACAACGGCTACTCGATATGCGGGAGAAACGCGCTATGCTAAACAAGCTAAATATGGTTATAGGGACATTCTTTAGCGAAGTTGGAGATGATTTGTTAGCTTATTTCTCTGAATACGATATTAAATTAGATAAAATAAGAAAAGAACTTGTTATTACTGATAAATGGTCTGATCAAGAATTCATGGACCTCAGCAAACACCTCAAAAACTATGATTACAGTGTCAATATCCAAAACATGGATCTGGGACACTTACAGAGCTCCCTTGTTGGACACAGGAATTTTCTACTGCGGTTATTAGAAAACCCAAATTTACTGGAACATGAATCCTTCACAGACCTTCTTCGGGCGGTGTTTCATCTGACAGAGGAATTAGCTAAGAGAGGCGATCTGAAACAGTTACCG
>RXIK01000077.1 GCA_004211975.1 Methanosarcinales archaeon
CGGAGTGTTTCGAGTGCGGATCGTCCGAGCAGGTATTCGCTCTTGAATTCTTTCCTCCAGATGCGCCGGTATTCGGATAATGTATTTTTTGATGTGTTTGATGTTGCTATTGCTTTTGCCGCCACCGTTCCGCAGATTTCGCCTGCACGCATGCCATAACCGATGCCGGATTGTCCTGCTGCGCCGCCTGTGACCATGATCCCGTTTGCCACGATCTCGTTTGGGATGGTTGCAATTGGGTCGCCGCCGGTGTGTTTTCTGAGGATCCTGATATCTGATACCTGGGGTATGTTCTTGTCTTTTGCAAATCGTTTTAGCCACTGGTCAAAGAATCTGGAGACGTCCTGTCCGTGTCGTCTTACGAACACTCCGAGGTTTGCGCGGTCTCCACCGGCTGGTGAGTATGTTGCTTTCCATCCGGGGGCGATACTCCCGATATAGTACTCAAAAAATTTTGGGTCCCCGATTCCGTCAGCTTCTACTTCTGCTTCGATTGCCCATGCGATGTCGTGTGGATATTTTGTTGGGTGCAGCCCGACAAGTGCAGATAACCCTGAGGAGATGCCGTCTGCGATTATCACGATTTTTGATGTGAGTGTCTGGTCTGAGGTGCTAGTTCTGATGAGGTTTTTTTTCCTGATGAAATTGTGTGCGGAAACTCCGGTTAAGATGTTTACGTTCTGTTTTGTTAGGTTTTTAACGTGGTATTTATCGAATTTTTCACGGTCGATAACATATCCGGGGGTTTCGTGAATGATCCTGTTGCCGGTGGGCGAGACAATGTGCATTCCTGCCATCTTGCGTATGACGTATTCGGGGTGGATGATCTCGCTGGTACGGTCAAACATCCCTTCAAAAAACGTGTTTGCCGGGTGTGGCGGGTTTCCAATCTCTTCTTTTCGTTCGATCAGGGTCACATCAACGTCGTGTGTTGCAGCTGCAGCTGCAGCACTGAGTCCCGCGGGACTTGCCCCTATAACAAGAATGTCAGTATCGATTTCCATCTCTAAAACCATCTCCGTCGGTATATTGTTCAATCAAGTCGCTAAGTCCGGGGTCGTACCAGCCGGCATGCACGTATCTCGGGTAGATCGGGAGGCGCTCTCTGAGCTGGATGCGCCCGAGTTTTCCGGTAAGTTCCGGTATCTGGGGCCATCCTGCATCCGGGTTGATCCAGTCAATGGTGTATGGTGATATTCCACCGAGGTCTGATGCGCCGCACCCGATTAGTTCCTCGAACCGGGTGAGGTTCGGTGGAACCTGGATCGTGACGTCGTCTGGTAGTATGCTGCGGGCTGCTGTGACCGTATCCACCACTTCCTGATGGGGTGGTTCCGGGAAACCTGCCATTTTGGTCCCGGGTTTTGGCGAGAACGGCTGGATGATCACTTCCTGGATGTGCCGGTACTGCAGGTGAAGTTTTTTGATCAGGTTGAGCGACTGCACACGATCGTCCATATTCTCGCCGATTCCGATCAATAAGCCTGTTGTGAATGGAATCTTCAGTTTTCCGGCGTTCTTGATCGTCTCGATCCGCTCGGAGAGTAACTTACCGGCGCATCCCTCGTGCGCGGGAAGATTCGCGGTTGTCTCAAGCATCAGCCCCATGCTCGCGTTGAGGGGTTTTAGCCGTTTGATATCGTGAAAGTCCATCACGCCCGGATTGCTGTGTGGAAGCAGTCCGCAGACGATTGATAGTTCGCATAGATCAACCAGGTAGTCGATGATGCTGGAATATCCAATGTTGCCGATCCATTCCCGGAATATCTTGTGTTCTTCCGGTTTTTCGCCGAATGTGAAGAGGGCTTCGGTGCATCCGAACCGTGTGCCCTGCTTAAGTATGTGTTCAATCTCTTTGACGGTCATTAGATTCGCTTCAGGATGTGATGGCTCGCGCCTGAACCCGCAGTACCTGCATCGGTTTCTGCATACGTTGGTGACCGGCAGGAACACGTTGCGGGTGAAGGTGACGTAATCTGGCATGATGATGTGAATTTGCTGCGGTGATACTTAATGATGATGACTTGTGAGAGACTTTTCAATTTGTTCTGGTCGGTTGAAAAACATGATGCCAATCCTGCAAACAGTGGCAGGGTATGACTTCTGAAATCAGTGGAATCAGTGTTAATCTGTGGCAAATAAAACTTTCAGCCACAGATTAACACTGATTTCACAGATTAACAGTATAAATGACTTGTCAGATCGGTAGCGCTCAATTTTATCAGTTGTGCTTGCACAAGACAACCCCGGGTAACCAGAAAATAATAAAAAGTCTCACTTGTGCTGATAACTTGTGCTGATAACTTGTGCTGATAACTGTTAGGCGCGATCCAAACCTGCCGACGCGGTGTACTGAAACGGTCGCGCAGGCATCAAGCGCCACTGCATCCAATCCCAACACCACATGATCTCGATGTAGCGTCATCCATAGCTTTATGAGCTATAAAACGCACCATCCCACCCATGCCCCGTGTTGTCGGAATCGACCCTGGTACCATGAGTTTTGATTTCTTTGGACTGGATGATGATGACATCATCCTTGACACATCGATACCAACCAAACAGATCGCATCAGACCCTGAGTCAGTTATTGGTCTGATAGAGCATGCAGATCCTGAGCTTATCCTTGGTCCGTCGGGATATGGGATTAAACTTAAGGGAATCACTGAGATAACGCCAGAAGACCTTTTTCTGATGTCGCTTGTCAAAGACGGTGATAAAAAATCAATACTTGGGATGCGCAGGTTTATTGAGACGTTGAAGAAGCATGATCTCCCGGTGTGTTTCATTCCGGGTGTTATACACCTGCCAACGGTTCCCGCATACCGGAAGATCAACAGGATTGATATGGGCACTCCTGACAAGCTCTGTTGTTGCGCGCTCGCGATCCGGGATCAGGCGACCCGGTGTGGAATTGGTTATGATCGGACGTCATTTATATCGCTGGAGATGGGGTTTGCGCACACTGCCGCTATCGCTGTGGATGCAGGGAAGGTTGTGGATGGAATTGGTGGGACCAGTGGCGGCATCGGGTTTTTGTCGATGGGCGCGATTGATGCCGAGCTTGCATATCTCCTTCAGGGATTTTACAAGGAGTTCGTGACCAGTCGGGGCGCGTCATTTTTGGCTGGCGGCTGTGCCGGCGGTACTGGTAGCATCATGCCTGAAGATCTTGCTATGCACGACGATGCCAGACATGCGCTGATTGAGGGTGCGGTTAAGAATGTTCTTGCGCTTCTGTCCTCGGTGACACCGGACGAGGTGTTGCTCTCTGGCAGGTTGTCAGGAATTCCGCAGATCAGGGAGGAGTTAACCGAGCGGCTGGAGCGGTTTTCACCGGTCAGGATGCTTGAAGGTTTTCCTGGGGCTGTGGTTGCAAAAGAATCCGCTCAGGGCGCGGCGTTGATTGCCGAAGGGCTGTTACATGGCACATATACTGATATTGTGAAGGTTATGGGGATTAGGCAGTCGCGTGGCACGGTTCTGGATTATGTGCCGCATGATGTTGTCAGTTTGTCACCAGTGGCACGTTTCATGGCATGATCGTGCTATCATAGTAGTCTTTGCTTCACACCAACGTATTTATTAGTACTACTACAAAGGGTTTGTTTACCGCAAGTGGTTTTCAGCATCCGCAAAATCCGTTCGCGTGGGTTTTTGCACAAATTGGGGTAACAGGGATTGGCGCAGTTCGGCACGCCTGGGCACGACCCGGGGGCTGTCGGGCTGTGTATCATCGTTATATGGAGTGAGGAATATGAAAACATTGAACAAATGTCCGAAATGCAATTTTAAACTGGAACTGGTTTCTGAGATACAAGTATGCCGCAGATGTAACTACTGGACGCGGAAAGGAACTGCCCAGCTTGATTTTGCGATGCTTGACGGATAATAACAGATAAATACCGGAGCCATGAAATACGGCATTCATGCTCCGTGTAACTTTTCTTGGAACCGGTGGCTCGCTGCCAACGCCGCATAGAAACCCATCCGCAATCCTGATTAACAGGGATGGTGAACTGATACTGTTTGATTGTGGTGAAGGCACCCAGCAGCAGATGATGAGGGCGAGAACCGGAATGATGCATCTTTCCTCGATTTTCATCACCCACCTGCATGCAGATCACATTCTTGGCATCCCGGGGCTGATCCAGACCATGTCATTCCACGGGCGGGATGAGCCACTGTACATCTATGCGCCGGAGCGGTCGTCAGAACAGATCGACTACCTGACCCACATCGGATACACCAGACCCAAGTTTGACGTGCAGATCACAGAACTCTTTCCGGGTGATGTTGTCGAACACGATGACTATGATGTTGAAGCTATCAGAACCGCGCATAACATACCCTCAATCGGATATGCGCTGATCGAACACCAGAGGACTGGGCGGTTCAACCGCGAGCGTGCAATCAAACTCGGAGTTCCGCCAGGACCGCTCTTTGCACGGCTGCAGCGCGGCAATGATGTTGTGGTGGATGGAAACACCGTGCATCCTGATGACGTGCTCGGCAGTCCGAGACCCGGGCGCCACATCGTGTATACCGGTGATACCAGACCGACCGATGAGATTGTTGAGGTGAGTCGTGGCGCAGACCTGCTGATTCATGATAGTAGTATGGCAGACAACCTTATCGGCTGGGCGCGCGAGACCATGCACTCCACTGCCAGGGAGGCCGCGCTCGTTGCAAAGGAAGCAGGGGTGCGGGAACTGGTGCTGACGCATATCAGTTCAAGGTATGCGGATTCCTCGCCGATCCTTGAGGATGGGGCCGCGGTGTTTGAGAACGTGCGGGTTGCAAAGGATTTTCTGGAGATCGAGATACCGTATCGGGACGAGTGAACTTCACTGCCTTTTCCTGCGCACCAACCACAGACCGCACAGAGCGATCTCGGCTGCAACAAGCAGCGGCATGAACCAGGACTGTGTGTACAGCGGTCTCTTGCAGACCTCAACAACAGTCGCATACTCAAAGGTCAAGTTTCCGCCACCACTCAGGAACTTGCGTGTTGCACTGACGCCAGTTATTATGGTGTAGCCAGCCTCTTCCACAGTCTCACTGTTCTTTATTCCGACGATTGAGTCTATATGTATGCCATCAGGAATTATGATCGTCCGTTCAACGATGCCCGGATGCCCCTGAATCCAGATGCTGTGGCTGCCAGAGTCAAGCGGCGTTGTGACCGCGTATTTAATTGTGCTATTGATCAGAAAAGTGCCTGAGACGTTTATAACAGTTACATTAGCATGCACAGTCTCTATCTGCAGCGGATCATCATCAATGATGATGTACGAACTGCTCCATGCAAGAATGTTGTTTTCCGCATCCCTGATGTACGCAGAACGATCATTAGCCTTTGCGATGTTTCTCTCGATGATGGCTGCATCACTTCCGGTGTAGGTCTCAGTGATCTGTACGGCAATTGAGTTTGCACCGATGTCTATGTGGTCAGTGTACATGACGTCCGCAAGAGCGGTGCCGGATGACGTAAGGATTATGACGATTGTTGCCAGTGTAAGAACAGGAAATAATCGTGTCATTGGTGTTATTCGTATCGTTGGTGTTTTTGGCATCATGATATCCAGGTTATAGCGATTTTTATGTCTTCTGATCTGTTTTGATCGATCGTACCGACCGGATTTTCCGGTTAGCATGCACCACTTCAGCAGGAGCCTGCTGAACTTCTCAAGGCATGGATCAAAACAGGTGCATCAATAAAAAAATAATCAGGATGCCGGTGCACAACCCGGTGCACCGACGGTTCCTGATCAAGTTTCATGCAAAGTTGCCCGGGGATCACGGATAGAGATCCACGCTTGCATGTGTTCCGAATGACGATGGAGTCGCAAAGTCAACCGTGGTTCCCGCACCACCCTCCGGAATCATGCCGATCGTGACCGTGCTCCGCGGCATGATGCTCAGGGAGGACTCACCAAGGGTCTCGTTGTTCGCAGGATCCCGGGTCCAGCTTGAGCTTATGTCGGTGTCCAGGTCATTTGGTCCTACCAGGAGTATTATCTTCACAAGGTCTCCTGTGTTCATCACCGGGTTGTCACCGGTGTATGACTTGTCCTCATCCCTGATCTCCTCGATTACGTAGAACTTGTCACAGCGACCGAAGTATGTGGAACTGCTCGTGTTTCCAATACGGTTGGTAGCAGAGGTGCCAGTCTCCGAATAGATCACCTTGCTATTTGCATCCACATGCGCATCCGGATATGCCTTTATGAAGTAGTACAATGTCTCTTCGCTATCAGCGGTTCCATCCCGAACCTCGAGCCGGTAGTAGGTACTGATATTGTTCACGTCGCCACCAATCCTCGGAGCATCATCGCCATCTGTTGCGTTGAGTTCACCGTAGATGTATCGGAGATCGTTTGTGGTCGTACCATCGGTTATGGTTATTACCACCTGGTTCATGTCAACAGGCTCACTTCCCACCTTTAGCGATGCTCGTATGTCCAGCCGATAGATCTCGGCTGAGTATGTGTCCCAGTCGGATGCGGACGAATTGCTTCCGCCCCTCCAGCCTTCAATCGAGTCGATATCGATGTTTGAGGAGACTTCCTTTGTCGCCTCTTTTCCTGTGGTCTGTGCTTTCTGTTGCAGAACTCCTGACGTCTGTATCAGAACTGCTGCTGCAACAGCAGCGACAAGAACCATCGCAATAAAGATGATTAACGTTCCAATCCCCACCTGAGCACTGCGGTTCTGTGATATATTGTTTCTTTTCATAATTGTTCACCTCATGGATACACTTCTACGCTTACATGTGTTCCAAACGACGATGGAGTCACAAAGTCAACCGTGGTTCCCGCACCACCCTCCGGAATCATGGAAATCGTGACCGTGCTTCTCGGATCAAGATCAAGATTTGCCTCACCAACAAGCGGGTTGTTGTGCTGGAACTTGGAGTCAGAGCCGTCCTTTTCCGAACCAGTTATCCAATCACTACTCTCACCTGTGACGATGGTACTCGGACCGGTTAAGATAATCATCTTCACAAGGTCTCCTGTGTTCATCACCGGATTGCTGGAGGTATAGGACTTGTCCTCATCCCGGATCTCCGTGACAACATAGAACTTGTCAGCGCGTGCGAAGTACTCGTCCTGCAGTGTGCTGCTGATCTTGCCGTAGTAGACACTTGATGCGGTTGTGTTGTTGGTGAAGACTCCTGCGTCAACAGCGATCACATCGCCTGACGTTCCTGTCGTTGATGATGCCGCCTCACTCCATATAACCGCAGTACCATTGCTGTTCGCAAGTGTATAGTTTGCAGCGGAAAGCCCGGTTCCATTGTAGTCAGTGTCAACATGCGCATCAGGGTACACCTTCTTAAACATGTTCAAGACAGCGGTGTGACCGTCTGCACTGTTTGTATGCGTTGTTGTGGTATCGCCATCCACCAGTAGCCGGTATGTCGTATTCATAAGACCTGCTCCACTCGCACTCGACGTATATATCCCACTTGACGCACCGGTTACAGCCTTCGCGGTAACGAGCGACCCTTCAATATACCTGAGATCGTTTGTCATCGTGCCATCGGTTATGGTGATCACAACCTGATTCAGGTCAACAGGCTCGCTTCCCACCTTTAGCGATGCTCGTATGTCCAGCCGGTAGACCTCATCTGAGAACGAATCGTTCTTGGATGCTGACGAATTCAGACCGCCCCGCCATCCTTCTATCGAGTCGATGTCAATGTTACTGGAGACCTCCTTTGTCGCCTCTTTTCCTGTGGTCTGGGCTTTCTGCTGCAGAACTCCTGATGTCTGTATCAGTACTGCCGCTGCAACCGCAGCGACAAGAACCATCGCAATAAAGATGATCAGGGTGCCGATGCCCACCTGGGCACGGCGATCCTGTATCATCGTATTCTGTTTCATAATTCCCACCTCATGGATACAGATCTACGCTTGAGTGTGTGCCAAATGATGACGGTGTCACGAAGGTGACGTCAGTCGATGCCCCGCCCTCCGGGATCATGGAGATCGAGACTGTGGTTCTCGGACCCAGCGTGAGATCGGCTTCACCCACGAGCGGATGATTACTCTCCAGTTGTGCATCAGCTGTGTCTGCTTCACCTCCAAGTGGGGTGTTTTCGGTGACCGTGGTTGCCGGTGCTGTGAGTATGATGATCTTCACAAGGTCTCCGGTGTTCATCACAGGATTGTCCTTTGTGAATGACTTGTCCTCATCCCTGATCTCGTTGATGATGTAGAACATATCACCACGTGCGAAATAGTTTGTATTATCAGGGTAGTCCGTCGAATTAAAGACGCTTGCATTAACCGCGATCACATCACCGGATCCTTCCGATTTCGGAAGACTCCAGAGCACCGATGTAGAGTTACTGACATTGTTATCGTCGTCATCACGCGCATCAGGATATATGCGCCTGAATATTTCCATGAGATCAGTGTTACTGCTTTCATCAACCAGTATCCTGTATGTCGTGTTTGTGATGCCATCAGCAGCAGCTAATACCCACGTCCCGTTTCCAGCGCCGACATAAGCCGTATCAGTCACGAAATCCCCTTCGATGTACCGGAGGTCGTTTGTGGTTGTGCCGTCGGTGATCGTTATCACGACCTGGTTCATGTCAACAGGCTCACTTCCGACTTTTAGCGATGCTCGCAGATCAAGCCTGTATATCTGACTCGAGAACGTGTCGGGTTCACTGCTGGAAGCTTGGGTCCCACCCCGCCATCCTTCTATCGAGTCTATGTCGATGTTACTGGAGACTTCTTTTGTTGCCTCCTTTCCTGTGGTCTGTGCTTTCTGCTGCAGAACTCCTGATGTCTGGATCAGAACAGCCGCAGCAACAGCAGCGACAAGGACCATCGCAATAAAGATGATCAAAGTTCCAATGCCCACCTGAGCCCTGCGATTCTGTGTTATATTGTTTCTTTTCATAATTCCCCACCTCATGGATATAGATCAACACTTGAGTGTGTGCCAAACGACGACGGCGTAACAAAGGTGACGTCAGTCGATGCCCCGCCCTCCGGGATCATTGAAATCGAGACCGTGGTTCTCGGACCGAGCGTGAGATCGGCTTCACCTGTGAGTGGATAGTTGTCTGTGAGTGCGGTGTCGTCCCCTCCATCATACACTTCACCACCTGAGATGGTGCTTGGTCCGGTCAGGATGATGATCTTCACCAAATCCCCTGTATTCATCACAGGATTAGCCTTTGTGAATGACTTATCCTCATCCCGGATCTCGTTGATTACAAAGAACATGTCGCCACGCATCAGATACTTGTCCTGAGTCGTGTTGTCATACTCTTTGTAGGTACTGTTCGTTATCTCGCTGTAGTTGGTGCCATCGCCGTTGTCACCATTTCTGAAGACACCGGCATCAACTGCGATTATGGAACCTAGATCTTCCGGGTCTGACCACACATACGGATCGATGTAACTGTAGGTGATACCCACACCTGCGGTACCATCCTCTGCCACAAAATCGTCATCCACATTGGCATCCTGGTACGCTCTCTGGATGATGTCGATTGCATCCTCGTTGCTTGCTATAGTGCCAGAACCATCACCATCAACCAGTATCCTGTATGTCGTATTCGTGATACCAATGGCTGCACTTGATGTGTAGTTCCCGGTTCCGCTACTGTCAACAAGCGATCTTGCGGTCACGAGATCTCCTTCCATGTAGCGAAGGTCGTTTGTGGTTGTGCCGTCTGTTATTGTTATCACGACCTGGTTCATGTCAACAGGTTCACTTCCGACTTTTAGCGATGCTCGCAGATCGAGCCTGTATATCTGACTTGAGAATGTGTCTTCTACACTCGAGGACGCGTTCAAGCCGCCCCGCCATCCCTCAATTGAGTCAAGGTCAATATTGCTGGAGACTTCTTTTGTTGCCTCCTTTCCTGTGGTCTGTGCTTTCTGCTGCAGAACTCCTGATGTCTGGATCAAAACAGCTGCAGCAACCGCTGCAACGAGAACCATCGCAATAAAGATGATAAGTGTCCCGATTCCCACCTGAGCCCGATTGTCTTTGCTAACCCTACGTCTATTGTTTGCTTTCATTGGACAGCCCTCCTTGTCATTTACATTATCCAACCCGTTACCCAACTCGCCCGTTGCTGTAACAATATATGGATATAAACATTGCTTATATATATAGTTTTTGGTTGGAAATTTCAAACACAGGAGTAATATATCTCATAACATATATCTGTTGACCTCCGAGTTATTGGCAATTATACATAACATGTGCAAGTAATGTGGCGGTGTAGCCCCATAGAAAGATATAAATGTGATTGACACACAGTATACTATGGGAATAGGGAGGCGGGAGCATAGCGTATTGCATAAAGTATACACCATATCTACCGAGACTAAACGATGTCATATCATTTCTGATGGCAAGTTCGATTTTTTTATCCGTTAGCGGCGTTTTAATGCTATATTTTTCATTCAACATACTTGAAGTAACACTAAGCCCAATCCTGCTATGTGCTATGTTCTTTGTGATATATAGCGTGTACAGTCTTAACAGAGTGACAGATCAGGAAGAAGATGCCGTGAATATGCCGGAGCGATCCGCTCTTGTGCAGGGCAATGAGAAGATCCTGCTAATTCTTGCAGTTGTCGCGTATATTGTGGCGCTGTTCCTTGGCTGGCTTGCAAGCCCGTTTGCAGCACTCATCCTGCTCGTTCCAATCGTGTTAGGAATCGCATATAGCAAGGATGTCTTTTCGATATTTGGAATTCCACGATTAAAGGATATATTATTTGTAAAGAGTTTTGTTGTTGCTTTAAGCTGGGCTGCATGTGGAGCGCTTTTGCCCGCGCTGTATCTTGAAAGTCTCACCAAACTCTGGTTTGTCTTCCCCTTCTTCTTCATCAAAATGTTTATCAACACCGTTCTGTTCGACGTCAGGGATGTGAAGGGAGACACGCTGAATGATGTGAACACAGTTCCGGTCGTTATCGGGGTATCATGGACTAAGCGATTACTGCTAACCATCCAGACCCTGCTTACTGTGTGGACCGCACTGTTTCTAAATTTGTTCAACAACTATTATCCTGTTTTGATCGCCAGTATGATATATGGGTATCTGTACATTATATACTTCTGCACCGAAAATAATCGCAACAAGACCCTACTGGACCTGCTGGTGGATGGGGAATGGATCATTACCGGCATCGGGCTCTGGGTCTACATGGGTGTATGCCCGGTGTAAAATTTTTCTCTGACCGAGAAAAAACTCTCGATACCAAAATGTTTAATAGACATACAGCATAATAATTCCACGTATGATTCCGGGAATCGATTCGTATGAAGGGGTAAAGGAAGAATTAAAGTTCCTGACAACATCCGGCGTCCGCATCAAGCTACTGATCAGTCTGAACAACGAAAACATGACTATGGACCAGTTCAGGGACGAGTTTGGTTATCGGACCTCCACCGTCCTGCCCGTGCTTGCTGAACTAAAGTCAAAAGACCTAATATACAAAGATGACCGGCAATACGGTGTAACACCATACGGAAAACTAATCTCAGCCAAGTTGATCGATTTCATTGAAACGCTGCACATGTTCAAAACACAAGAACGGTTCTGGAAAACCCATGAAACTTATGTGATCCCTGATCTGTTTTTCAGGAACATCGGATCTCTGAGCAGGTCTACCATCATAGAAGATATGCCCGCAGACCTTTTTGCAACGCACAGGCATTTTACAGAACTACTCGGAGACTGTGAGGTTGTAAACGGGGTGACCCCATTCATACACCCAGATTTCCCGGATATATTCAGAGTATTCGTCGAGAGTGGTGTGGTAGTACGTCTTATAGTGACCTATCCAGTGCTAAAACTGATGTGCGACCGACATAAAGACGTGATGCAACATGTTGCAGACCTGCAAAACTTCAGTTTAAGAGTGATAAACGCGGACGTGGCAGTTGCGTTCACGGTGACTGAGAAGCTTATATCACTTGGGTTTTTCAGACCGGATGGCACGTATGATTACGGGATGGATCTCATCAGCGAAGATGCTGCCGCGATCAAGTGGGGAAACGCACTATTCGAATATTACTGGAACCAATCCGCGGACGTCACAGAACAGGATTGTACGCGACTCAGAGATTGATTGATTAATCGGCGCAAAGACTTATGCCCCCGGTTGCATCACCCCATAAAGCATGAGTGTGACCGGATATAAAATGCAACACACCACTAATATCTTGTATGTGTTACCAACTTCTTGTGTTAATCTCGTGAAATCTTGTGCAATCCAGTGGTTGTACATTGCGGATACCCACACAATACCAGAGTATACTCAGCAATGGCATAAACTGCGCTTTTATCGACGGAACAGAAACCGATGCGGTCCGCAAACAAGGACATAAGCTCTGTATACTACATAATCCGAATTTTTCAGCGGAATTTGTGGATTTTGGAGCAACAAATTCGTGCAACTTGTGAGATTCATAGGTGTTCGGAGACTTTTTAATTTGTTCTGGTCGATTGAACAACATGATGCCAATCCTGCAAACAGTGGCAGGATATGACTTCCGAAATCAGTGGAATCGGTGTTAATCTGTGGCAAACAAAACTTTTAGCCACAGATTAACACTGATTTCACAGATTAACGATATAAATGACTTATTGCACGAATAAACGAATCCCACGAATCTAATAATCATCAGGTTTGAAAAATCTCAAGTTGTGGCGGTGTGGGGTATAAATACTATCAAAGTTATCTAATGGCGTCATACCTCCATGACATTCATGCGATTTGCATATTCGCGCCATTGGATGTCCATTCTGACGATTTTACCACGAATGGTTGAATGACACAAATTTTAACAGCTTATTTTTTTTTTGGCATGCTCTTAGCTAAGTGCTTACCGAAAAATAAAGTAGCAAAGTTGGCTGATGTCACGCTACATCCCCGACATTCGTGCGATTCGTTCATTCGTGCCATTCGTGATCCTTTATGCTGATTTTATCACGAATTTAACAGATTGTTTTCTGGCAAGCCCTAAACACATTCACAACATCAAATAATATCCGCGCAATTAGTACTACCCATATTTTATTTGTATACTTTTCCACGAAAACTGGTTGAATTACGAATTCACGCGTTTGAAGCACATGTCGGGGTCGTATCTGCCACCGAATCAGAGTGTTTTCATTATGTACTTCGATTGTGCCGGTTACCTGTAAACAAGATCTTAAGTATGCACTAACCTGGCGATTTCAGGGCTTTGAAAGCGGGGTTGTGGTAGTGTGACACATATAAGGAAACCCCCAAACCAAAATTCACGGGCGCATCCATGATAGCCCCCTGCCAAAACAATGTTTAAGTACTTTACCGACATATTTGAGACCGTGAGCCAAGGAATACACAAAACCAATAGCAAGAGGCGAATTCTGTTTGTATGAGCGGTTTGGCTATAATTATCCTATTGGAACGTTAGAATATATTAATAATTGGTGATGTAATGGAACTCGCAGTAATTGGACGCGGCGATTTTACGCTTGGATTCAGGCTTGCAGGCATAAGAAAGACGCACGAAGTCGATGAAGGATCTATAAACTCAACAGTGCAACAGGCACTCAAAGATCCCGACATAGGAATACTGATCATGCATAACGATGATATCTCGCTTCTTCCGGAGGCGCTGCAATCAGAAATCGATGAATCGATCGAGCCGACCGTGGTTCTGGTCGGAGGCGGCGAGACGACTCAGTTAAGAGAAAAAATCAAGAAAGCAGTAGGTGTTGATCTGTGGAAATAAAAGGAACAATATATCGGGTGGCAGGACCGGTCGTAACGGTCATCAATGTGCCCACAAAGATGTATGATGTTGTCAAAATCGGTAACGAAGGGCTCATGGGCGAGGTAATCGGTATCGAGGGCGACAAATCAACCATACAGGTGTATGAGGATACGTCAGGCATCGCGCCTGGAGAACCGGTTGAGAACACGAACATGCCACTCTCAGTCGAACTGGGACCAGGGCTCCTTGAGAGCATCTACGACGGCATCCAGCGCCCACTTCCAGTGCTCATGGAGATGATGAAGAGCGATTTCATCGAGCGCGGTGTTACTGCAACAGGACTCAAACGAGATAAAAAGTGGGAGTTTGTGCCAACTGTTACCAAGGGCACCAGCGTTGCAGGCGGAGACATCATCGGAACGGTTCAGGAAACCCATAACATCGAACACAGAATCATGGTTCCGCCAAATATGTCAGGCGTCATTGACACGATCAAAAAAGGATCGTTCACAGTGGCTGAATGCGTATGCCGGCTTACAGACGGAACCGAACTCTCACTAATGCAAAAATGGCCAGTCCGTGCGCCAAGACCGGTCAGCAAGAAACTAATGCCTAATGTGCCACTAATCACCGGACAACGGATCCTTGACGGACTCTTCCCGGTTGCAAAAGGTGGCACTGCGGCAATTCCAGGACCTTTCGGGAGTGGAAAGACCGTAACACAGCAGCAGCTCGCAAAATGGAGCGACACCGAGATCGTGGTCTACATCGGATGTGGCGAGCGAGGAAACGAGATGGCAGATGTTTTAAACGAGTTTCCAGAACTTGAAGATCCAAAAACCGGAAGACCACTGATGGAACGAACCGTTCTCATTGCAAACACGTCAAACATGCCTGTTGCAGCAAGAGAAGCGTCAGTATACACGGGAATCACGATTGCCGAGTATTACCGGGACATGGGCTATGATGTCTCGCTGATGGCAGACTCAACATCACGATGGGCTGAAGCAATGCGAGAAATATCATCACGACTTGAAGAGATGCCAGGCGAAGAAGGATATCCCGCATACCTCTCGGCGCGGCTCTCAGAGTTCTACGAACGTGCAGGACGAGTGAACACGTTATCAGGTCACGCAGGATCAGTCACCGTAATCGGCGCGGTATCCCCACCAGGAGGCGACTTCTCAGAACCTGTGACACAGAACACGCTTCGCATCGTAAAGGTCTTCTGGGCGCTTGATGCAAAACTGTCACAGCGCAGGCATTTCCCATCGATCAACTGGCTTGAAAGCTACAGCTTATACAACAATACACTATCAGACTGGTATGACGAACACGTATCCCCGGAATGGTCGGAAATGCGCGGAGACGTAATGGAAATTCTCCAGAAAGAATCCGAACTCCAGGAGATCGTGCAGCTCGTTGGCTCGGACGCACTCCCCGAAGACCAACAACTAACAATGGAGGTTGCACGCATGATCCGAGAGTACTTCCTGCAACAGAACGCATTCCACGACGTCGACACATTCTGCACAATGGAAAAACAGTATAAACTAATTAGCGCAATCATGAAATACTCCGATCTTGCAATCACTGCTCTTGAGAGCGGAACCCCTCTCGAAAACATACTTGCTGTGAAAGCAAAGGACACTCTTGCAAAAGTCAAGTTCGAAGAAGATTTTGAGCCAACGCTGAAAACTGTTCTTTCCGCGATGGACGAAGAGTTTGAGGAGTTGCGGAGGTAGATAGTATGAAGGAATACAAGACAATCACCGAGGTTTCAGGACCGCTAATCTTTGTTGAGAAAACCGAGCCAATCGGCTACAACGAACTTGTTTACATCAAGCTTGAGGACGGCACCACCAAACGAGGACAGGTTCTTGACACATCAAACGACATCGTCGTAGTTCAGATATTCGAGGGAACCGGTGGCTTAAACCGGGAATGCGGAGTCAGATTCACCGGCGAAACAATCAAACTCCCGGTATCAATCGACCTACTCGGAAGAATCCTCTCAGGATCCGGGGACCCACTCGACGGCGGACCAAACATCGTGGCTGACGACCGCCTTGACATCAACGGCGCCGCCATGAACCCCTACGCAAGACAACCACCCGCCGACTTCATCCAGACCGGCATCTCCACAATCGACGGCATGAACACACTCGTCCGCGGACAGAAACTACCAATCTTCTCAGGATCAGGACTCCCGCACAACGAAATCGCCCTCCAGATCGCAAGACAAGCAAAAGTACCCGGAAGCGATGAAAAATTTGCCGTGGTCTTCGCAGGAATGGGCATCACAAACGAAGAAGCACAAACATTCATGCACGACTTCGAACGAACCGGCGCCCTCGAGCGAGCAGTCATCTTCCTAAATCTCGCGGACGACCCAGCAGTTGAACGACTGATCACACCAAGACTCGCACTCACAGCAGCCGAATACCTTGCATACGAACACGACATGCACGTGCTCGTGGTCCTGACAGACATGACCAACTACGCCGAAGCCCTCAGACAAATGGGCGCCGCAAGAGAAGAAGTCCCCGGAAGACGAGGCTACCCCGGATACATGTACACCGATCTCTCAATGATCTACGAGCGTGCCGGCGTCATCAAAGGCAGAAAAGGATCAGTCACACAATTCCCAATCCTATCAATGCCAGGCGACGACATCACACACCCAATACCCGACCTAAGCGGCTACATCACCGAAGGACAGATCGTGATCTCACGAGACCTGCACAGAAAAGGAATCTACCCACCAATCAACGTGCTACCATCACTCTCACGACTGATGAACTCCGGAATCGGAGAAGAACAGACAAGAGACGACCACAAAGCAGTATCCGACCAAATGTACGCAGGCTACGCCGAAGGAAACGACCTCAGAGGTCTTGTTGCAATCGTCGGAAAGGACGCACTCTCAGAACGCGACCGGAAGTTCCTTGAGTTTGCAGACATGTTCGAGGACCAATTCGTCAGACAAGGCAAAGACGAGGACCGCGACATCGAAAAAACACTTGAAATCGGATGGAACCTACTCGCAGAGCTCCCGGAAGCTCAGCTAACACGGATCGACAACGAGCTGATCAAGAAATACCATCCGGCACATCGCGCGAAATAATTCGCGCGATCGTGCCCCAAGGGGGTTTGGGCAGTGGGTTATATTTCGGCTTTGGAAACTTGTTCTGTGGAGGTTCGGAAAGGTGTTGAATGGCTGAAGAGTAATGTGGATGTGGACAATAATGGTGCGTTATAGTAAATATTTTATACTTTATAAATAATTACTATTATATTATTATGCATAATACTGCAATATCAAAAATTGTTAAGATGGGAGTTATCATCTTATCTTTAGCTGGATATATTATTGGACTGTTGTTAGTGTTGTCGCTGAAGCCACTTACAACAGTTTTAGGAATAATACTTTTATTTTTATTATGCTGCAGTAGCTATTCAAAAGTTAAAAATAATCGATTAGTGAATTGTGTATATAATATACTAATCTATGCTTTATTGCTTATGTCTTTCGCGTATATATCCCGGATGCTTATATGGTTCAAAATCGTAAGTGGGAATTTGAGTTTTTTCGATATTCTAATAGTTTTATTTGCATTTATTTTAGATTCAGCGTTGGTTGCAATGATCCTATCAGTGCGTTCAAATTGGAAAACACTGTTTTTTAAGTGCGCTGAAATCTTATTGTGGAAAACAATATTGAAAGAAGAGACTTTTTTTATGTTCTATTTCACTTTTGTAGGTAGTTTAACAATTTCATTAATAGCTTTTCAAGATACAGATACGTTTAGCGGTTTGGAGTTTAATAATCAAGTGTTGATCCTCATAATAATAAAAACATTATTTATTACATTAATTTTATTTGAATTTTTATTTTTTTATTTATTGTTAGTTAACAGATGCAGAAAGACCAAACACGGTGGTTCGTGTCAGTCGATAGGCAACTCTATTACATTTCAGTTTACAAGCTCAAAATTATTACTAGTTTTTATTTTGATCCTATCTATTATTTTTGCAAGGTTTGTTTCAGAGCAAATTAACGGTGTTCTAGTTGGAACCATCACTACTTTTGATTGGGTTTTGTTCATCACAAGCATCAGTATTACTTTTGGTTTATTTATATACTTTATAGTTTCTATAAATAGTTTAATTTTTAAATATTTTGGTTTGGAATATGATATGAATATCAAAAATAATATCAGCATTTTTATTATTTGTATATTTTTATTTATAAATGGAGTTTATCTATCGAAATATCTTGCAATAGCTTCTGTTTATTGGCACCTCGAAATTCCAGATCCACAGTTCGAAGTAGTGATGCAACAACTATACACACTGTCGGGAGGGGTATCGTATTATGACCCAATTATAATTAACATGATAACGCCTTGTTTTTTCTTAATTATATC
>RXIK01000078.1 GCA_004211975.1 Methanosarcinales archaeon
CTTTAATCACCATGGTTTTAGCCACATGGTGTTGAGCATGTATCTTTTTGTGGGAAATTTGCTAAAAACCCATAATTTATTGAGTGTATTCAAAAACAGTGTTTGCTGAGGGTAACAAATATATCGCATTTGTGTGACCTGGTTTTGGGCAGTAAGTTACATTTCACCGAAAAATAGGGTATTTCATGTCGGGCTACGTGTGGTTGCAGTGCTTGCAAGCAGGATATAACTCACCCGGTTCAACCATAAACCACCGTGACACAACTCGTGTTCGTCTGCCCGGAACCATCCTCTGCCGAAATTGAGATCGTGTAGTTTCCACATGGACTTGTTGAAGCGTTCCAGAGCGCCGAATACCGATCACTGTTCTCTTCGGACCCAACAACACATACAGGATTGTTTGCCGCATGTCTACGCACGAGGATCCAGTCCACATACACGCCGCGATCCACGCTATCCGCGTCATTCAGTATCTGCACATATCCAGCTGCCAGAACATTTGGCGGGGTTATGGACATGGTCTCGCCGCCATAGACGCTTTTGATGGTGGTTCCAAGGCGTGTGATGCTATGAAGCTTCCAGTCCGGTGTAATGGTTCCGGTTCCTGTTGTGGATGTCTTCGAGCCTGAATAATAATTCCGGATTCCATGTTTCTGATGTGCAGGATTGTCTCCGGTTGTTCCTGCGAATTTGTTGATGTTGTTGTCAGAATATCTCCACACCCTGCGATCGCCATCTGCGATGATGCCGCACCAGTCATCGCAATCACTTGCGCCGCCATAGTTTTTGATCATGCGCTCGATTGAAATGTTTCCGGATACCTGAGTATTAGTAGAGATTCGTCCTTCGTTGCAGCCACTGAATTTGACCACGGACCTATCCTCCCTGGTGGTTGCGGTGATGCTGCCGGTGCCATGTTGTGTCCACTTATCCAGGTCCCTGAAGTCATCGAAGAAATCGAAGGTTTTGTCCCCGTCGCTCAGGGACGTTGCCGCGGCATTCCCGTAGTAGACATGGATCGTGCTGTTGCCCGCAGGAATGCTTGATACATTAACCCAGAAATCTGCGCTGACGCCATCAGTCTTATGGTGGGTCCAGTACGGAATATTGGAGCCATCATCCGCCACGAATCTAATATCATCAAAGTCAGACTGCATCCCGTCCTCGTAATTGACCGTCAGATTAATCTGGTAATTTAAGAGCGGTGCACTGCTCGCGATCGTCACCTTTTTCCGCCAGCTCCAGTGGCATAGGTCCTCGTTTTTCACAACCTCGCCGTTCTCATTTGTGATCTTGCAGGTCACCGGATGAACGACATCGCCATTATCCCTGATATCCGCAGCGATTGTAACCGTGCCCCCAACCGTGCTGCCGTTTGCAGGCGTCCTAATCGTAACCGTGGGGCTTGGGTTCGTGACCCACACATAAAAGTTAGGATCGCTCTCCACGCTCTGATTGTGCTGATCCCGAAGGTTCGCCCGCAGATAATATTTCCCGGTGCTGCCTGCCGCCCAGTTCCAGTTGCCATATCCTGCCTGCCAGCATGTTGTGTCCCAGAGGCAGGTGAACGCGGGCGCGGTGCCATTGCCAATCGACGTCCATTCTCCGTTCACAACCTCTGGCAACACATAAAATTCCACATTTCCGGTGTCTGCCGGATCCATGTTAGAGATTGCTGTTGTAATGCTCATGATGCCGGTTACGTTCTCGTGGATTGCCGGGTTTGCGATTTTAATCGCAGGATCAGGAATGTTATCCACATAAACGATGTGTGTGGTCTTGTTACTCTGATTCACCGGGCAGGAGTCATCTGTTACGTTAACAGTGACTGATGTTGCGCCCTCAAGCTCACGAGAGGTGTTCCACTGGTATGTGTAGTATGGGCAGGTGACCTCCGCATCTCTGTTGGTCACTGATGGCTGCTTGCTTGCTGTTGAGTTGAACCACGCATATCCCGGGTTTTCCTTTGCGCCGCAACCTATCGTGTCAAAGTATATTGAGTAATGCTGTTTTGTGCCGGCGGCAAGGTTTCCCTTGAGGATCCATGCCACATCTCCGGTGGTGTTCGTGAGTATCGTGATATCATCCCACCAGACACTGACGCCAAAGTTACCGACCCCCTTCGTATCATACACCCGGAGTGTCAGGTTGATGTCCTCGCCGATGTAATCCGAGAGGTTCACGATAGCAGGAGTCCAGCTGCCAGCGCCTCCTGCAACATCACGCTCCCAGAGCACGGTCTCGCCCACCAGGACCTGCTTAAAGTGATGCCCGGTCGTAGGACCGTTGTAGTTATCTCGCACCCAGACGCGCAAGACGTGTGAGTTCCATGTGATCTGCGACCCCTGGATCATCCGGGTGACCATCGCATAGTCGCCCGCACTTGATCCCTGATTCCACGGATATCCGATCAGAAACGACCTGCTGCCCGTGTGACTTGTGGTGTTGTCGTAACCAATGTCCCACTCAGTCCGGCTTTCCGTGTAATTCCAGCCCTCTTCTGCCTCAAACCCGCCGTTTGTAACCCCTCCGGTGGAGACACGTCCGGACTCGGTCCACTTGACCCGCGACGAAACCTCGCAGATGAACGTTTCGTTCTCGCACACCTCAATCACACGCACCGAATTCATATCAATGATCCCTGACTCGCCCAGACTCACAAGTTCCCCTGTGAAGTTGATCGTGCGTGCTACAGGCGTGCAATTCCAGTTATTTCCACCTGCATGAACCGTGACCGGCACTCTGTATCCCCAGTTTTGGTCAAACAAGCTTGGAGGGCTCATGATTCCACGGAACACGCCGTTTGCAAGGAACACAACATTTGTCACGTCCCGATCATCGGCAACGATCGCACGAACCGTGGTCGTGCGGTCCACATAACCCCCCGCACACGGAGCAACGATCGTTATCCTGGGAAGCTCATCATTATCCACCTCAATTACCACGTCCTGGCTCTTCCCGGTCTGCCCTGAATGGTACACGACCGCAGAGATCTTGCAACCGCCCTCTAACGAGTCCGCACACGCGGTCCAGTCGGTGGTGTCCCACACAATCGAGTACTGAACCGTGTTATTTGCAATGGCAGCACCATCTGAGTCTGTTCCTATCAGACCCGAACCAGAAAAAAACTCCACACGATTAATCATTGATTCCAAGATGCCAAAGACCTGTGCATCAACATGAACTGTGCCGCTGACCACATCACCATCACCCGGGTATGTGATCCTCAGAGTTGCATTCAGCACCTCAACAACCCTGTAATCAACACTTTCACCGCCAGAATAATCCTTGACTGTTAGCGTCGCGTTGTATGTGCCGGTGCTCCCGTACGTATGCATAACAGCCTTGCTACTGCTCGTACTCCCGTCACCAAAGTCCCAGTGCCAGGATCTGATGCATCCTGTTGATTTTGAGCCATTAAATTCTACATCACCCCATAGAGCAACCCAGCGATCGGGTCCGGCGTTTGCAGAGAGCGGCGCTGCCGGATCGATCGTCACGAGGCATGTGTCACTTGCTGTGGCGCCATCGTTGTCAGTCACGGTCAGCGACACTGTGTATGTGCCCGGCGAGGTGTATGCGTGTGTTACGGTTGCGCTTGTGCCGCCGCTTGTATTTCCGCCAAAGTCCCAGTCGTACCGTGTGATCGACCCATCAGGGTCATACGAGCCTGCCCCGTCAAATGTCGCCTCCAGAATCCCTGTGTCGTTGCAGAGGTCGTTTCTCTGATCTTTGCCAGCGTCCGCGCTTGGCGCAATGTTTGTTGCGGTGCTCTCAAAGGTGCCCTCTGCCACATCTCCGCTTGTGAGCACCGTATCTGAAAGAACGTGCACGATAGCGACACGAATCGTATCGTTCTGCGTGATATTCTCTATAGGAAGCCCAATCACGCTTCCAAGCGTCCATAAACCCTCGAGATTCTCGAAGGTGCTGGTGTTGCCGCCCACATCCACGAGTATGCGTAGATTCTGTTTATCGATCGGCTCCCCGCCCTGATGCTTGAGATACACATAGTTGGAGTTGGTATCACACCTGCCAGCAACCTCGATATGCGGCGTATCAGGGGTTTTGTCGATGTATGAATAAACGGATACTGCAATGATTCCGAAAGCGATTATCACTACCCCGATCATCATGATCTCTCCAACCAGTTCGGATACTGCGCGTTCGTCGTCTCTAATCCGTTTATCCATGGTGCCCCTATGATGATATGGTCGCGATTCGCCCCTGAATCGTTGCATCCTGAATTGTTAGGTGAATGCTCCCGTTTAATGTTATGTTAATACCCGCATAATCTGATAGATATACGGGTGCAGGGGTCATGGTAATCGATGTTCCCCGCGTAAGTTCAGTGAAATGGCTCACCCAGGAGTCCAGATAGTTCTTTCTGAAGTCGCTTGCGCCCTCCGGCGGATCGATTGTGATCGTTACATCATCCGTGTTCGCCCCGTCCGCAAACAACACCACGCCCGCCCGGTCAAGTCTCATTTGTAGTTCCTCAACCCCGCTTCCACCAATCCCGGGTGTTCCGTGCTCGGTTGTAGCGATGGAGAGAAGCGGCATCACCACACTCGTAAAATTATCCGCATCACAGATTACAATGTTAGATCCGATGCGCATGCTCGCATTCGGCGTCTGACAGAGAAATATCGCACCATTCTGGTAGATGAATCGCTGGTCGATGAAGTGGCGGTTCTTTGACTCGTAGGTCAGGATGCCGTTACTGACCTGTGAGTGGTGTTCGATCGTCCGGTTATACTCATAATATGTTATGTTACAATATATATGTTCCCCATCTATGCCTGTGCTGTTCGTTATCGTTAGATTATACGGGGTTGTTGCATCATTTAAAACCTTGTTAAATCCGTAACATGGACTTAAGAGATCTATTCTGTGATTTATAGTTGTAAGCGCACTAACACTGCGATTTATGTAGGTTCGATCGATTATTGTGTACTCGTCATCCGATTTTCTCATCCATGTGGACAACTGGAGACTTGACTTACCCTCCCCGGGATGGTTTTCATCGGGTCTGATTAATATCCTGGTTTTCCCACTCTGACCTGCGAAATTGATTGTTATGTACTGAAATGTAGCTGGAAAATCCTCTGAGGTGCCCTGAATCTTTGCAATATCAATGTAAAACTCAGATACGCAGGAGACATCGGTGATGTTCACATGTCCACAACCAAGATCTCTGTTAATTGTCTTTGCTGTGATATTCTTAACCAGAACGTCAGCACTCACAGTGAAACTTCCTTCCGGGCTGACGCCAAGTGTCCCCCATGACGAACCACGGGATATGAACGGGATGCTGCCACTTCCAAGTTTGATCCTCTGGCTGCGCGTGACACCCGTATCATTGGCAAGCACAAGATCATTAATCGCTCCTGGAATCGATGAGAAGTCCGCAAACACCTGACGGTTATGGCTCGCCTCATCATCCTTAACCCATGACGGGACGTAATAAACATTGATGAATGCGGTGACACACACAAGGAGCCCGAGAAGCAGCACAACACCTACAACGGTCGAGATTGCGTCATTGATTCCGCTATCTACTGTTTTGCGTATCAAAATCCCTCCTCCGATTTTTCACAGAAAAACAAGTAAAAACCGCCCTTTGGGTGTGGGATAGCGATACACTTTTTTGCAGATGACAATGGTGTGTGGAATGACTTGACGTGTGGTGTAAATACCCTGAAAGTAATGGGTGTGACCTACCCCGTCCGCATACACGACGCGTGGAAGGACTTAACGCTATAGTGCATATACCATGAAAATATCCTTTTCCAGTGCTCAAGTCAGACCGTGTGATCCTTGATTGTATCGCGCTGAGATATAACTTGCCCAAATTTGCGTCCCCACCATATTTGAGTGCACAATGTACAAAAACCCTTTTACACCATACCGGATGAATGTATATGGAGGTATGATGGATAGGATCAATGAACTGGTCCGGAGGATCGGTGGCGGGATCGTCCATGGAAAAGAGAGAGTATATGAGATTGCACCATACGATACTGAGACAAACGGCAAACTGATCGATGATAGTGTCGACGACAAATATAAAGAAATTGAGCGATACTGGGTATACGAGCCTTATGCATGCATCTTGATTCTCTGCGATATCGCAAGCAGGGTGCCGGCATATCATATTGCTGAGCCTGTGTTGACGCTGTTTGAAAAGACAATACTCGAGCGATTGTATGATGATCTGTCGGATGTGCTGACGCTCTCTGATATTGAGATCAACGAAAATGTTGATAAAAACAAAATCCTGCAGAAGAAAGCCCTGGAACTGCTTGAGTACTATTCGATGACGTTGCAGCCACAATCCCTCTACAAAATCCTTTATTTCATAGAAAGAAACTTTATTGGATATGGAAAGCTGGATGCGATGATGAAGGATCCACATATTGAGGATGTGTCGTGTGATGGATACGACATCCCAATATTCTTATATCACACTAAATATGCAAATATAGCGACGAACATGTCATTCGACGAAAAGCCACTAAACTCATTTGTGGTAGGGCTCGTGCAGAGATGTGGCAAGCACGTCTCAATGGGCAATCCAATGGTCAATGCAACGCTACCGGACGGATCAAGACTACAGGCAACACTCGGGCGAGAGGTCACCACCCGAGGCAGTTCATTCACAATCAGGAGGTTTCGGGATGATCCGTTCACTCCTGTGGACCTGCTCAACTTCAAAACATGCTCGATAGAGATTCTTGCATACCTCTGGCTCGCAATCGAGAATAATAAAAGCATGATCGTTGCCGGAGGAACCGCATCAGGAAAAACCTCCACCCTAAATGCGATCTCCATGTTCATACCACCAATGGCAAAGATCGTGTCGATCGAGGATACCCGGGAACTCACGCTCCACCACGAGAACTGGATCGCAAGCGTGACAAAAGACGCTATTGTCGCACAGGAAGGTATCGGCGAGGTTGGCATGTTCGAACTACTCAGAGCAGCGCTCCGGCAGCGCCCCGAGTACATCCTTGTTGGCGAGGTGCGCGGAGAAGAGGCGCTCACACTGTTTCAGGCGATGTCAACAGGTCACGCCACCTATTCAACGATGCACGCCTCCGATATCAGAACCATGATCAACCGCCTCCACGGCGAGCCCATCAATGTACCACACGCAATGATGCAGGCACTGGACATAGTCGCAATCCAGGTCCAGACCTACATCGGGCAGGAAAGAGTCAGACGAACAAAGGAGATAATTGAGATCACGGGACTTGACCCGAGAACAGGCACCATAAAAGCCAACAGCGTATTTCGCTGGGATCCTGTGACCGATGAGTTCAAGCACTCCGGAGATTCGTCCATGCTGCATACGATTGCGGAGGAGCGCGGCTGGACCGAGAAAGAACTATTCGATGCACTGGTAGAACGGGTGGAGGTTCTTGAATACATGGTTAAAAATAACATCAGTGATTACAGGGAGATATCACGCATGGTCCAACGATACCTCATCGATCCTGATGCTGTGCTCGCAGAGATGCGAGAACGAAACATTACACCATCACAAACTGCGTAAACAACACATACGCAATCGCAACCATTATAAGCGAGTGTTTAAGTCCACAATCAGCGTTTCCCTCACCCATCACGCCTGCAACAAGCCCGGAACAGAACCCCTGGATCAGTGTCGCATGAAACATCAGAAGCACATATTTGCTGGCATCATACTGTGCAAGCACGCTCATACCGGAACTAAGCTCTTCAACCTCAGCACCTGACGGAATCACGAGAATGAAGTGTGCAGCAAGCACATACACGATAGCAAGGAAAACGAAGAACGATAAATAAATGACCACCGTGTAAACCGCCATATTGTTGAATCGATCCTGCTTCAGATGATATGTTGATTCCGCATCCGCCGCAGCGATCCTGAGCACGCTTCGTATGTCGCTGATCGCTTCGTTTGCCTTTACAATCAGCTTAATGGTGCGGGAGATCATGGTGGTTCGCACCCGTGTCTCAAACTTGATCAATGCATCAGACGTGACTGTGCCCCACTCAATATCCTTCCACATCCGTTTAACCTCGTCGTCAAGCACACCGAGTTTCGTTTCGATGGATGCTTTGATTGAGCCGGTCAGGGTGAGTCCTGCTTCGTTCATCGATGCGAGTCTTCTTAAGAATTCCGGCATCTCTTGCTCCATCCTCCTGATTCTTCGCAGCCGCGTTTCATAGAAGAATGTGAAAGGGGTGAGCAGGATAAAGATCGCAATAACCACCACATCATCGATTATCTCGATACCGGGGGTTTTTACCGTGCGAAGAACATACGCAATATAAATGAGTGATGCGGGCACGCTAAGATACAGCACACGCACCGGTTTTGTGTAAAACAACTTGAACGGATGTCTCACGAATTTTTTGAACCGCTCAACCCTTTCAATACCCTTAAGCTTCTTGAAAAGAGCTGCATCATCCGATTCCGCATTATTTTTTATTCCGACGCCATCAAAAACATCCAGCCGTCTTGTGGTGGTGTACACATGGTATGCTTCCTCATGTATGCCAGCCATGTTGCCAAGGAACACAATGCACAGTCCTGTGCTCCACGGGATCAGCCCATAAGTCAGCACTTCAAGAATAACGATCGCGTTGCTGTTGATCAGTCCAAGCACCACGATTATCGTCATCAGAAACACAGGACCTGCAACAAAGACTGTGATGTACGCCTCGGCAAGTATGCCGACCGAACGCAAGTATCGGTCCTGCTCGATCGCGGCAAGTTCATAGTACTGTTCCGATTTGGACCTGAAATATTCGGGGAGATTCCCGCCGGTGTTAAGCACCGTTGCCAGCCCCTCAAGAAAATTCCTCAGATGCTTTGAGGGGGATCGTCTGCTTGCGTTATGCAGCGCATCCAGGATATCAACATTGAAATATTCGATGTCTCTTACGATGTACCCGACGTGATCGGCAACATCATCATAGACATCCTGCTCCGTGCTGAGTGATTCGAAGATCTTGATTAGCTCCATGCCACCACGAGAGAGTGCGTACATGTACGTGATCGCGGAGGGAAGCAGCAGATCAATCCTTGATCCTGCCACATCTATCTTGAATTTCGGATGATATAAGAAGAGATAGTACGTGATACATCCGAGAAAAATCGAGATCGGGGTTGCATACAGGAGTACGAGGAGCCCATATCTCGGAACATAAATAAGGCTAAATAATAGCACGATTATGCTTGCCACAAGCGAATAATAAATTGATCTGGCAAGATACATGTCAACAGGGAGCGGTATCAGTGCCTGCCTGAGCGAAGTTGTGAGTTGTTCGTACGACCCACGCCGCCGCATAAAGAATATGCCGAGTTTTCTTGTGAATGGTACGTATATCGGTAGATGGTTGTGCAAAACCCTCAGCCCCATCTAATACTGCTCTCTGATGCTATTTAGCTCTTCCCGCCATCCCCAGGCACATGACCAGCGATTGATATCGGCAGGTATACCGTGAAATATGGGGTTGAGATGCTCGGCAGGTGATTTTAATGCTTACTTGTGTGTGCGCTGTACTAAGTACACCCACGTAAAATCTACGAATTTACAGTTCATGGGAGGTTTCCGGTCTTAATAGCAATAACAAGTAATACCACTACACTGCACCAGTTTTAGGTACATTCAGATGAAATAGTAGTCCTTACAAACCGTTACATGAGTTTATGTGCATGTTAACCGCTTTAACACCATGAAAAAACGTTTGATCATGAATACCAGAGTTTACCAGTGATCCCCTGGATGAGACTGCTGAAAAACCTGAATCACTGATTTTATTAGAATATCTGATTATATGGGGTTGGAAAACCCGAAGAAACAGAAATGTCAATTTAACATCACCTAATCTGAAACGCTCGCTGATCACAAACTCTTTATACCCGAGTGCCCACTATCGGCGCGATCATCTGTGATCCAAGGAGGAAAAATAACGTGAATGTGAACAAATTACTGAATATTATTACCGCATTGGTGGTTGCTATAACGCTGGTGGGACTGTTGCCCGGCGTGGTGGCAGACCCAGGCGATGCACCAAATACGATAGCTTTATCAACGGGGATGGGCATCTCCGAAGATAATGGATTAAGCCAAAACAATCCGAATGCGAGCAAGACCTATCAGGCGGTCGATGATTACTATGTGCCGCTCGTGGTGGCGCTGGATGCAACATCACCCGAATGCTCGTTTACACACGGCATCACCGCAGGAGACTTAAACGGGGATGACATGGATGATGTAATATTATTCAACGGAACATATAACTCAATCACTTATACATATACATTTGAGTACGTATCAGCAGTAAATGGCTGTAATGGCACAGAATTATGGGGTCAGAAAATCATTTATGTGACCTGGGTGCTCGACGATCTTCCGGCGCGTCTCGCAGGCGATCTTGATTATGATGGCATGAACGACGTGATCATGAATTCACGAAGTTATAACCCGACCGCAGATGAATGCACTGCAAGCATACAAGTCATGCGAGGCTATGACGGATGCCTGTTCTGGAGTCAGAGCACCACCAGCAACGGCACAGATAGTGCTGGTATGTGGGCATACCCATGCTGCGATCTTAATTATGATGGCAAGAACGATGTGATCGTGACCTCAGAAAGTTACAACTCGGACGCAGATGAATACACTGCCAGTGTGCGCGCCATTCAAGGCTACGACGGAGATGAGCTCTGGAGACAGAGCGTTACAGGTGCTGGCTTGGGCGGTGCATATATATGGGCGTACCCCTGCAACGATCTCAATTACAATAATGGCAGCGCCATCATTGTGAATTCGCAGAGCTACAATTCAGCCACCTGCGAAAAAACCGCAACTGCACACGTCAAACAAGGATGCGACGGAGTGGAATTATGGAACCAGAGTGTTACAGGCACAGATACATCGATATGGGCATACCCCTGCAACGATCTTGATTGCGACAACAGAAGTGACCTGATCGTGGACGTACGAAGTTACGATACAGCCACGGATAAGACAACCGTGCACATATCCGCAAGAAAAGGCTACGATGGAGCGGAATTATGGTGCCAGAGTGTTGCAGGCAATGGTTTGGATGGTGTTAGTATATGGGTTGAACTACGCAGTAATCTTGATTCGGACAACACAAATGATGCAATCGTGAATTTACAGAGTTACAATTCAGCCGCTGACGAATACACCGTTGAAGCACGAGCCATCCGAGGATATGATGGAGAAGAGTTCTGGAACAAGAGCATCACCGGTGATGGTTGGGATGGCGCATATATATGGGCATACCCTTATAGCGATCTCGATAATGATAATCCGGATGATGTGCTTGTGAATCTATGGAGTTACGATTCAGCCACGGATAAGAAAACCGCAAGCGTTCATGCCATTCGAGGATGTGACGGAGACACGCTCTGGAACAAGAGCATCACCGGTGACGGTTGGGATAGCGCAGATATGTGGGTTCACCAGTGCGACGATCTTAATTCTGATGGCGGTTGTGATGTAATCATAGAATCAACGAGTTATGATGCAGTTACAGATACCTGCACAGCAAACGCTGACGCCATTTGCGGCTACGATGGAGCGACGTTCTGGAACAAGAGCGTCACAGGCGATGGCGAGTATGATGCATGCATTATATGGGTTGAATCGGACCACGATCTTGATTCTGACGGCACGGATGATGCAATCGTGAATTCGTGGAGCTACAATTCAGCCACCGATGAAAAAACCGCCGGAATATGCGCTATACGAGGCTACGATGGAGACGAGTTCTGGAACAAGAGCGTCACAGGTATAGACGTGGCGATGTGGGCTTACACATATCAGGATCTTGATGGCGACAACAAAGATGACGCAATCATACATTCACAGAGCTATGACCCCGCCACAGATGAATACACTGCCAGCGTACGCGCCATGCGAGGCTACGATGGAGACGAGTTCTGGAACAAGAGCATCACAGGAAAAGACGCATGGATGGAGACTGATTACCATAATCCCTGCCATTACCAGTCCAACCAAGACTTTGATTGTGACAACCTGGAGGATATGCTACTGTGCGCTGGAATATCTGTTGACGACCTATACATCCCCACCACAATATGCGCGGTGAAGGGCGATTGTGGAACATCTCTCTGGTGCAACCCAGCAACACCCGAGACAGAAACCCCCGCAGCACCATCTGTAACTGGCGACTTGAACTACGATGACAAACTAACATCGGCGGACGTGGTTATCGCACTCAATAACCATGTCAGCGGCAACCGCAACGAATATGCGGACGTGAACAACGATGGCACAGTGAACTCGCTGGATGCACTGATAATTCTGCAGGCAGCAGCAGGTTCAATCAGGACATGATCAAAGAAATCAAACAATCACGAAACAACAAGGTCCCATGGAACCACCACACACCCAAATAAGGTGCATTTCCCCGTGACAAAATCAATGTCATGCATCGGCGGTATCCATGGGCACCGCCACAAACGCGCAGTTAGCGTCTCATAGATAGATTATGGTGGTGAGATACCCAAAAACAGAGACTTTTTATTATTTTCTGGTTACCCTGGGGTGTCTTGTGTAAGCACAACTGATAAAATTGAGCGCTATCGATCTGAAAAGTCATTTATATCGTTAATCTGTGAAATCAGTGTTCATCTGTGGCTAAAAGGTTTATTTGCCACAGATGAACACTGATTCCACTGATTTCGGAAGTCATATCCTGCCACTGTTTGCAGGATTAGCATCATGTTGTTCAACCGACCAGAACAAATTAAAAAGTCTCCAAAAACACTATCATGTTACTTCTCTATATCCGCACTGCTTGACCCGGAACACATGTTGAAATTCGTGGCATTCGGCACATTCGTGAAATTCGTGATAAAATTGGCATAAAGGATCACGAATGGCACGAATGAACGAATCGCACGAATGTCAGGGATGTAGCGTGCCATCTTTATTTTTCGGTAAGCACTGAGCCAAACCGGGAATTTAACCGCAGAGTGCGCAGAGGGACGCGGAGGGGAAATAAACGGTTAAACACTCTACGTTCCTCTGCGCCCTCCGCGGTTATTTTTTCTTACCAGAAAGTACAGAATCGCAATCGGGTGACCGATCAACATACCTGTGTAGTTACAAAGTCCCTTGGTTTTGGTACTGCAAAGACATGGTCAGACAAGTCTTATGCCCGTTGCAGGAGATAATAATCCTGATGGAAAAGAAATGCCCAAGCCCTATTTCAGTCCGGATTTTGACCCTGCTCATCTTAATCATCATGATCTCATCGTTTGCTCACGCGCAAAGCGCGTCGGCTGCACAGGTCTCGATCCCGCTTCCAGCGGTATACGCAACATCAGAGGGGGAGGTGGGTGTGCTCACAGATCTGACGGTGTGGGTCACAAACGGCACAGGACATGTGTTTGTTGATACTGCGCCGTTCACACAGGTTGACATGCAAGGGTCCGCCCGATTATCATCGATGGTAGCATGTGATATCACCGGTATCAACCCGGAAACCCGTGATTTCTTCTATGTTCTTCACACCGACTCCCCTGTGATCGGGGGACCCTCGGCAGGCGCTGCGATGACTGTTGCAACGGTTGCAGCGCTCATGAACTGGACGATTGATCAAGGAGTCGTGATGACCGGCATGATCAATCCGGACTGCTCAATTGGCGCGGTGGGAGGGATATCCGCAAAACTAAATGCCTCCGCAAAAAAAGGCGCCCACAGTTTCCTGATACCTGCTGGGCAGGGGAATGTGACACTGACCGAGCACATCATCGCGCAAAACGGTTCTCTTGTTACGGTTAAGGAAAACTCGGTCACAATAGATATATTTGCACTTGGAGAGACGCAGGATATCCGCGTCATGGAGATTGAGGACTTAAGAGACGCTATCTTAATATATACCGGATATGAAATCCCGAATGTGCTGTTAACTGGCGAAGTGCAAACAACATCCTATATGGATGCGATGCAGCCGCTTGCCGCCACATTACTGGACGAATCAAGGACACAATACAATGATACCGAGGTAGTTGCCGACACGGAGTTCATAGACGCACTTGAAAGTCAGGTTCTGGCAATTAAGGATGCGCAGGCGGATTATGATGCCAAAAACTACTATGCGTCGATGAGCCGGAGTTTTAACACGATGATCAACCTCCGACACATCAGATGGTACTCCGAATGTCTTGCTTTGGATGAGGGCAACCTGGACGAATATATCGCTGATAGGATCGAGCAGGTTGAAAACGAAATATCCGACGCAGAACTTGCTATTAACAAGGCGAAATCGGAAAACGGCGTTCTTGAGGGGATTGGTGCAGCCGAATCAAGACTGAGCATCGCAAGAGAGAAGCTGGCTGATGCAGAGCAAACAAAACATGCTGGCGATGCAATAGAGCTGCTGGCGTTTTCGATGGAGCGGGCACGGTCTGCACAATGGTGGGCAACACTCTCATGCGCAGGCTCCGGGCAAAGGATCTCCAATGATCTGATCCGGGACCGTGCAGGCAGATACTACAGTCAAGCAGCGTCAATGCTTGCATACGCAGACGCCCTGATCAGCGAGACTGGCGGGTGCAAAACACAGATCATGAGTGCTAAAAAGGACCTGTCCCGCGCCAGAAACGAGTTGCACGCAGGACACTACGCCGGAGCGATCTACGACTCACTACATGCAATGGTGCAGGCGAACACCGCAATCGAACTGATAGGAATAGAGGATCTCGATGAAAAAACGAATAATTCAGAGAAAGACGCGATATCAGCCATCATATCCGCAAGAGAGAGCGGAGCAGAGCCAATTCTAGCGGTGAGCGCCTATGAACATGCGAAGATACTTGAACCGTCACAAATGGGCAAGATCGTGGACTATGGCTATGCAACAATGGTTGCAAGAACTGCACAATCATTCACAGGCAAGAAAAACACGTCTATGACCTACACAACAGGTGTGCCATGGTATGCGGATAACAACGCGCGTTGCAGCAGGGGCAAATGCACAGCGCAGATGCCCGCCCTAAGAGGGTGGGGGGCACTGGCAGCAATTACGGCAGTTTACCTTGTCAGGCGGTTGCGCTGGCACCGGTAAAATGGAGGGGTGGGACGTGGTGGCTGATATAACTCTGCGAACCTCAGCGATCTCAGCGGTTATTTTTCTTGTTAAAAGCAGAATCCCAATCAAGAGACCAATCCACATACCGGAGTAGTTACATGGCGCCTCACACCCCCTACATCCCATACATTCGTGCGATTCGTTCAAACGCACTATTCATGAGCCATAATCACTTAATTCCATATAGCAGGATTTATCTGCAAGGTGCTTCACACTCGCGAGTTACCCAAAAACCGTGATTTATCGTAACTGCTCAGGTATGGTGATTAGTCGCCTGATTGCGATTCGGTACTTTCTGGTAAGAAAAAATAACCGTAGACTAAGGAGGAAGCGGTTACCCGCCCCTCCTCGTCTAAGAACGGTACGTGAGAGTTTCCCCTCATACCGCTCAAGCATCTTGCAACCCTTTAAGTATCGGGCAACAACGATCATTTGATCACCGCTTTTGTAATCCCAGTTTGC